>CAMRAP010000037.1 GCA_947039985.1 uncultured Odoribacter sp. | reverse complement strand
AGGTATATCGTTTTTCAAAAACAGATAGGACTCCTATGAAGAGAGAGCCCAATATGGTTGATCTTTTTGATGCTGCTCCTAAATTAATGATGTCCTCTACCCCTCGCTGGGAAGATAAATCGCTTTGGTTCCATAAAACGAATGAAGATTATGGTAGTTTTGAAGCCTTTGCACCAGCACAAAAAAAGGTAGACGAACTGATTCGGAGTAAAAAAACAGAGATGGAAAAAATTGCTGTACTGACCCACTGGATTGCTGACAATATTCGTTATTCAGGTCTTTCGATGGGAAAAGGCGAAGGTTTTACTTTGCATAATACAGCAATGAATTATACCGACCGTGCAGGAGTTTGTAAGGATATTGCAGCCATACTTATTTCGTTTTTACGCATGGCAGGTTTTGAAGCCTATCCAGCAATGACCATGGCAGGTAGTCGGGTGGAAAGTATACCAGCAGACCACTTTAATCACTGTGTTGCTGTGGTGAAATTGAGCAATGGTACGTATATACCGCTAGATCCAACTTGGGTGCCTTTCTGTCGCGAGTTGTGGAGTAGTGCTGAACAGCAACAAAACTACCTACCAGGTACACCAGAGGGGTCAGACCTTTGCATCACCCCTATTTCTGCTCCTGAAAACCATTATGTACGCATGAATGCAAATAATAAATTAGACAAAAAAGGTACATTAAGTGGTCTGCTTACCATCACAGCCGAAGGACAATCAGATTTAAATATACGTCGTATTTTCACTACAGGATGGCAGAGTGAATGGAAAAACACAATGGAGAATCAACTTTTGGCAATTTCTCCACAAGCTCGTTTAATCAGTGTAGACTGGGGGAAAGCCCCAAAGGCCTATCAAGAAGCTCCAATAAAAATAACTTTCCGCTACGAAATACCAAACTATGCGATAGTAGGAAGTGAAGAGATGCTATTTAAACCTATGACAATGAACAATTTGTATAATCAGGTGCGTTCTTATCTACATGTAAATACCTCTTTAGAAGAGCGTAAATATGACTTTAAAGATGCTTGTTCACGCTTAGTTGAATTAGATGAAACTATACAGATTCCTAATGGCTATCAATTGGTAAACGACCTAAAAGGTGAAAAACGAAGTTCAGCAGCCGATTTTGAAGGATCTATTCGTCAAGAAGGCAACAAGATTTATATCAGTCAAAAGCTAAGTTTGAAAAAAAGAGTTTACAAAGCTTCCGACTGGACAGACTACCGTGATGCAGTGAATCTACATAAATCATTTGCTAACTATTTGATTATAAAATAAGCATATTAAAATTATAAAGGTATGAAATACAAAATATCCACTCTATTACTCCTGTTGCTGTTTTTTACAGGATACGCTTTTGCAGCACCTGCCGAGGCAGAATATAAGAAATTACACGAAAGTTGGACACTCCAAGCAGATGGCAGTCAAGAGTATCGCTGCTATAAGGAACTAACTATTTTTACGCATACGGCAATGAATGGTACCTATGGTGAAACTTTTGTCATCTATAATCCTACATTTCAGGAGGTCAAAATACACGACTCTTACACCCGTCAAAAGGATGGAAGTATTGTTAAGACTCCTGCCAATGCTTTTGTAGAGGTACTTCCTCGCAATGCTGATAAAGCACCTGCTTATAACCACTTGAAAGAGCTGGTAATTGTTCATACGGGATTGGAATTGGGAGCAACGATTATACTTGATTACTCTGTTATTTCTCGTCCAGAGTATCTACCTGAGATAGATGTGTGCAAGCAACTTTTGACCTCTTCCCCCATTCTCGAGTATGTGTTGACTTTCACTGCACCTAAGGATAAGCCTTGGAATTATGAAACGGTGGCTACTAAAGTACGTCCTTCACAAAGTGTAGTAGGTGATATGAAACAGATTAAATGGAGTTTCCGTAATCTACCTGCAGCTTCACGTGCACCAGGAGTGAGTATGCAAAATGGAGATGTGACAGGATTAGCTATTACCACCTATGCCTCTCCAAAGAAAGCATTAGAACAGTTGTATAAACAATTCGAAAGCTCTGAAGAAGTAACTGAATTAGCAAAAGAGATCACTAAGGAGAAGAAAACTGAAATAGATAAAATTCAAGCTATTATTCAGTTTGTACGTAGCAATATCCATTCCTCTGCACTGACATTGAATGAAACAGCAAGCCAATTCCGTTCCACTTCAGAGGTGATTAAAACAGCTTATGGAACAGAGGCTGAAAAAGTGGCACTATTAAATGCACTATTAAATGCTTCAGGCATAAAAGCAAGTCCAGCTGCTGCATATTATATGAATATTGCCCCAGAAAATTGTGGTATGAGTGCTATTCATCAATTGTTAGTTCTGGCAGAAGTGGATGGAAAAATTTTAAGACTTAGCCCACAAGGTATGTCAGCTGCTGCAACACATAGTAGTTTTATTTTTAAACTTAGCAATGCTGAAAAAGTTGAAATAGAGAAGCTTCCAGCAGCTATAAACTACCAAACGGTTATCCATTGGAAAGAGGGTAAAGTAGAGGCAGAAACGAAAGCTAGTTTTGGAAATTATCACCTCTCCTATTCACCTGGATTTGCCAATGAATTGCTGCGTACAAATGGTAAATCAGATGTGAATCGTGAATCACAAAATACGACTGTTTCTGGTAAACAAAGTGTCAATACAAGCAAACAACAAGATTATACCTTATTAAGTTTACCAGCAACGAATAAAGGCATACAACAAACAGCAAGATATGCAAACTATAATAGCAAACGAACAAACAATCTAAGTCTGCCAGTGACTACTGACGAAACCTATTCATATACTATAAATCTACCCGACAATTTAGCTATTTGTACACCTAATCAGGTGAAAAACATAGAGAATAGTGTAGGTGAACTTAATCGGTCTATCACATCGCAAGGAAAGCAAGTAAATATTCAATATTCATTGAAGCTAAACAAACAGTTAATCACTCCTGCTGATTACCCTGCTTTTCGTAAGTTAATGACTGAATGGTCGAATATCAACACACAACCTTTGCTTTTAAAAAGTAAGTAAGCGTTCTTAAAAAGCATTCAGTTTTGATGCATTAAAAAGTGCAAGTTTTCATATCAAATGTATATGAAAACTTGCACTTTTAAAGTAATTCTAAAACTATCAATTTTTGATCTCTTTGGGAGCATCCCAATGCATAACTTTAAATCCACGCCCCATAATCTCTTGAGCATCTAAAATTGTGGTAAAAGCTTTAGGGTCTATTTGCTGAATAGCACGTTGTAAAGTAGTCACTTCCTTGCGGGTAACTACGGTCATAATCATCTCTTTTTCAGAACGATTCCACATACCATTTACTGGAATTATAGAACCTCCTCTGTGTAACTCTTTAATAATATAAAGCCGTAACTCTTCTGTCTTTTCTGACACTATAAAAAAAGTTTTATCACTTGAATAACCACCTATCACGATATCAATTACTTTACCCATTATAAAAATGGTAATGAGCGAATAAAATGGCGTTTTCCAATCTGAAAAAGCTAAAAAACCCAATACTACAATAATTAAATCAACCATCATTTGCATCATTCCCAAGGGTCTACGAGTCCATTTATGCAAAATAGTTGCAACAACATCTGTACCTGCACTAGATGAACGTGTTTTAAAAATGAGTCCAGCACCCACACCTATCACCACACCTCCAAATATACTGGCTAATAAAACACCCTCTTTTGCTGAATTAGGATTACTCATGCCTCCTTTTACCAATTGCAAAGGATCACGTGCCAATTCTGCCGTATATCCCCAAACATTTTCCAACATCCACGGAAAACCATCGGCTACAAAAGCTACAATCCAAAAACAGATAAATGTTCGAAGACCAAAATCTTTTCCTAAAATTTTAAAACCGATCAAACTTAAAGGCAGGTTAAAACACAAGGCAGTCATACCAATGGGAAAGCCTAATTTCCAAGCTAAAATAGTAGAAATACCATATATTCCCCCAGGAACAATCTGGTAAGGAGTCATAAAAAAAGTATAACCGACAGCTATAACAAATGAGCCTAATAAAAGAGTACCCCAAGTCTGAAACCATCGTGTTGAAAAAATCTTATCTTTATAAAAAGATACCTTAGTTACGTTCATGATAAAACCGTTTTTTTTATTACAAATAAATACACACCTAATTCAAAATTCGCATGCAAAGATAATATTATATTCATATAAAAATAGAACATAAGCCTTGCGTTTTGAAATTACTCCAATTGCCAATACAAGCAGCACTTTTATCACCCCTTTGGTTGACAATTCTGATAGGCACCACTGTTTATATCATCCAACCACTCTTGGTTTTCTAAATACCATTTCACTGTTTTTTCAACTCCTTCTTCAAACTGCAAAGAGGGTTCCCAACCCAACTCATTTTTCAGTTTTGTTGAATCAATTGCATAACGCAAATCATGGCCAGCACGGTCGGTTACGTAAGTAATTAGTTTATCCGAAGCACCTTCTTCCCTACCCAACAAACGGTCGGTTACCTTGATTAACACTTTTATCAAATCAATATTGGTCCATTCATTGAAACCACCAATATTATAAACATCACCCACTTTTCCTTTGTGGTAAATAAGATCTATTGCTCGTGCATGATCGTCAACAAACAACCAATCCCGAACATTCTCCCCTTTTCCATATACAGGCAATGATTTATGGTGTCGAATATTATTGATAAACAAGGGAATCAATTTCTCTGGAAACTGATACGATCCGTAGTTGTTTGAGCAATTTGAAATCTTTATCGGTAGACCATACGTATCATGATAAGCTCTAACAAAATGATCTGAAGAGGCCTTTGATGCAGAATATGGAGAGTGTGGATCATACTTGGTATCCTCTGTAAATAAGTCTTTACCCATCTTTAAAGCGCCATATACTTCATCCGTAGAGACATGATAAAACAGTTTGTTTTCGAAACTACCCTCCCAAGACCGTTTTGCAGCCTCCAATAAATTCAAAGTTCCCATTACATTGGTCTGTGCAAAAGCAAAAGGATCTTTGATTGAACGGTCTACATGACTCTCTGCTGCCAAGTGAATCACTCCATCAATATCGTATTTCTCAAAAATAGCTTGAATAGCCACAAAATCACAGATATCAACCTGTTCAAAGAGGTAATTCGGTCTATCCTCTACATCCTTTAAATTGGCTAAATTTCCAGCATAAGTCAATTTATCCAAGTTGATAATTCGATACTGGGGATACTTATTGACCATTAAGCGAACCAAATGTGAACCGATAAATCCAGCTCCACCTGTAATTAAAATATTCTGCATACGCTATATTTATATATTATAATTCTTGTATCATCTTTTTCACAGACTCTTTCCAATCTGGAATTTCTATATCAAAAGCTTGCTTTATTTTCGTTTTATCCAACACAGAATAGGCTGGTCGTTGAGTTTTAGTCGGATATTCTGCCGTTGTAACAGGGTTTATCTTACACTCTTTTTTCGCTAAATGCATTATTTCCTTTGCAAAATCACACCACGAACAAATACCTTCATCGCTAAAATGGTAAATTCCTTGATGCTCTATACGCTCTTCATCATCCATGATGGTAGCTATTGCACGTGCCAAATCCTCTGCATAAGTAGGAGTTCCCAACTGGTCTGCAACAACACTCAATTCTGAACGTTCATCCGCCAAACGTAACATCGTCTTGACAAAATTATTTCCAAAGGTGGAGTACAACCAAGATGTTCTAATAATCATATAATAACAGTCCGATTTCAGTATCGCCGCCTCACCGGCTAATTTTGTTTTACCATACACTCCAACAGGACATGGTTTTATGATTTCTGTATAAGGAGTCGTTTCCATTCCATCAAACACATAATCCGTAGAGATATGAATCAACAGACAGCCCTCTTTATCTGCTACCTTAGCTAAATTTGCAACAGCCTCAACATTTATTTTTGTTGCCAATTCAACATCTTCCTCTGCTTGATCCACAGCAGTATAAGCAGCACAATTAATTATCGTATCAATATCATTCTTTTTTACGAAGTCTTCAACTGCTGCATAATTGGTGATATCACACTCTGCAACATCTGTAAAAAAAGCATCATCTAAAATCGAAAAACCGATTTTCTTCAACTCTGAACCCAACTGACCATTTGAACCAGTTACTAATATATTTGCCATATTATATCTCTTTTACGTTTATTTTATCACATCTACTCCTACCTCAAAAACAAAAGCTTTTGAAAAATCTTGGAGGGATTTATCCTTGTCAGACAGTATCATTTCACCACTTGGTATTTTCCAATCAATACCCAATAATGGATCGTCAAACCTTAGCCCCCCTTCATGCCCAGGAGCATAATAATTATCACACTTATATTCAAAAACAGCTTCCTGACTTAAGACAGCAAAACCATGTGCAAAGCCTTTGGGTATAAATAATTGTCTTTTATTCTCTTCCGACAACTCTACACTGATGTGCTTTCCAAATGTTTCTGAGTCTTTCCGTAAATCAACAGCAACATCTAAAACACAACCTTTCATCACTCTCACTAATTTCGCCTGTGTATAAGGTGGTAATTGATAATGCAAGCCCCGAACGATTCCATAAGTAGACATCGATTCATTGTCTTGTACAAAATCTACTTTCCCGACCAATTCCTCAAATGATCTTTTAGAAAAACTTTCAAAAAAATACCCACGTGAATCTTTAAACACTTGTGGTTCTAAAATCAACACTCCCTTTATTTCTGTTTCAATAATTTTCATTCCCTTTATTTATAAGCACACTCTTCATCCCTGTGCTAATTTCAACAAATATTGTCCATATTGATTTTTCTTCATGGGTTCTGCCTGTTCTCTTAATTTTTCTTCATTTATCCACCCTTTTGTGTAGGCAATCTCTTCTAAACAAGCTACTTTAAGTCCCTGTCTTTTCTCAATGACTTCAACAAAAGTAGAGGCTTCGGCTAAAGAATTGTGTGTACCCGTATCCAACCAAGCAAATCCACGTCCTAATAATTGTACTTTTAACTCACTCTCATCCAAAAACTCTTGATTCAATGTGGTTATTTCTAACTCACCACGCTCAGAAGGCTTTATTTTATGGGCAACATCAACCACCTTATTGGGATAAAAATACAAACCAACAATAGCATAATTTGATTTCGGTTCGCTAGGTTTTTCCTCTATACTCAATACATTGCCATCCCCATCAAATTCTGCCACTCCATATCGTTCAGGGTCATTTACATAATATCCAAATACAGTTGCCATATTATCCTTCTCGGCATTTTCAACAGCACTCTGTAGCATATTAGAAAAATTCTGTCCATAAAAGATGTTATCCCCCAAAACAAGGCAGACAGAATCATCCCCAATAAACTCTTTCCCAATAATAAAAGATTGTGCTAAACCATCTGGACTTGGCTGTTCCGCATACGTTATGTTCACTCCATAATCAGATCCATCTCCTAACAAACGACGAAAGCCAGGTAAATCTTGAGGCGTAGAGATCAATAAAATATCACGAATCCCTGCTAACATCAAAACCGATAAAGGATAGTAAACCATAGGTTTATCATAAATCGGCAACAGTTGCTTAGAAACCCCTTTAGTGATGGGATACAATCTTGTACCCGAACCTCCTGCTAATACAATTCCCTTCATAAATCAAATTATTATAATAATTTAAAAATCAGCTCAATACAATATGCTATATCAGACATACTGCATCCATGTACACAAAGGTAGTGTTTTTTGTTTTATATTTTACTATATTTACGATAGCTCGTTTAATATACAATTCTTTATTAACAAGAAACAAGCAATTGATTAGAAAACATTAACTCAAAAAAATCATACATTTGGCATCTAAACTGTAATTAAAAAAATAAGCACATGAGTAAAATCTTTTTTATATTCGGAGGTATCTTTATCACCTATTTACTAGGCAACTATTATATTTTCTCTGAATTAAGAAACACATTAACATCACGTGCCAAATGGATAGGCATATCATCTTATATGGCTTATTGGATTGGTGTCTTGCTTTTTCCTCTACATCTCGCCCTACATGACATTCCATTAAATCCAAACATGGCCCATTTTCTACATGAAATAGGAACAGGATGGCTTGTATTTACTCCCTATATGCTTGTCATATTACTCCTGTTTAAAATCATTAAACGCATATACAGACCAATAAAACACAGTTTTCTATATGCGCTTACTATCACATTAGTGATACTTACTTTTGGATTTTATAAGTATCAGAACCCTAAGATCACTAAGGTGGAAATAGCTATCCCTAAAGCTATCGAATCAGAACAAAAGACATTGCGTGTAGTGGGTATTACCGATGTACATTTAGGAAATGGAACAAATAAGTCTATGTTGCAACAACATATTTCACAAATCAACAAGCTAAATGCAGACCTTATCATCATTAGTGGAGATTTGATTGATAGTGATGTACGACCTCTATATGCGCAAAATATGCAAGATGAATTAAACCAATTACAAGCCAAACAAGGGGTTTTCGTTTGTCTAGGAAATCATGAGTACATTGGCAATATCGAGTCCAGTAAAGCGTTTTTAAAAACAACACAACTACAATTACTGCAAGACAATAGTGTAACACTCCCTAACGGTATTCAAATTCTTGGTAGAGATGACTACTATAATAAAGATAGGAAATCGATCGCAGAACTAAGCTCATCGCTTAACAAAGAGCGCCCTATTTTGATGCTTGACCATCAGCCTCGTGAACTAAATGAAGCAGCAGCAGCAGGTGTAGATCTACAATTCAACGGTCACACCCATCATGGTCAAATATGGCCATTCAACCTAGTTACAGAAAGTCTATTTGAACGTAGCTATGGTTATGAGAAAAAAGGGAGTAGCCATATTTATGTATCCTCAGGACTTGGTTTATGGGGACCTCCATTTCGGATTGGTACTAAAAGTGAAATAGTACTCTTTAATATTACATTTCAATAATATTTTTCTTTATGGCAATAAAAACAAAATCTTATTGCCATAAAGAATAGATCAAACGTCAAATATTATTTTTTAATTTCAACACCCATCTTTTTGTATTCTCGGATAAGCATATCTTCTAATTGGTCCATATCTAACTTTTTACCAATAATCTTTTTGTCCTTATCCAATAAATAGATCATTGGAGTAGATTCTATATGGTAGTAAACTCTATAGTCATTTTGACCGTGTGGATCCCAACATTGTACAAAATCAAACAATTCATGCTTGGTGATGAATTCCTCCCACGCTTCTTTCTTATTTTGAGTATGTACAGCAAAGACTTTGAAACCATGAGGTTTAAATTTATCCAAGAGTTGTGTTTTTATCAAAGGAACCTGCTTTTTACAGTGCCCACAATCAGTCTCCCAAAAGACAAGGAGAGTAAAAGGTGCCTTTGTTTCATACAAACTAACTAAATCGCCATCCAGTGTTGGCATCTTCAAATCTTGAGCCTTCATTCCAATCAAGTTATATTGAGTCAAAATAACCTCTCGCTCTATCTTCTCTCTTGTTTTTTTATCTACCCAATCTGCTTGACCAGATACATAATATTTCTTTGCAATATAAACGAATGCTGCATCCATTCCCATAATCTTACTCTCCAAAGCAAAGTTAAAACAATAGCTAACTAAATACCTAAACATAGCCTTGTTGCTTCTTGCTTTTTCGATAATATTTACAGACTCCTTAGATACTGAATCAGGATGTTGCAATACCATATTATTGAAATAATCATCTAGTTTACTTTTAAAGATAGGTGTACGAATTAGTGTACTATCTTTAAAATTAGTGTGATCCCAATAATGCGCCTTGTTGTAATAATATCCTTTCCTCCGAATTTCCATATCTCTATCCTTAGTGCCCTCTGGAACCACTTTTGAAAAATCAGGAATCTCTGGAGATAAAGTAAAGTTTGCAAAACTAGCTAATGCACTTCCAGGGTATTGTCTGCAAACATTAGCAACATAAGTCCGCACATCTTTATTTGCTTGTTCAAATTGCGCACTATATTTTTTCTTCACTTCAGGAGATTTTTGGTCTGCCTCTTTTTTAAAAGCTTCGCTTAGCTGTTGTTGTTTTTGATTTTGAGAGGTCATGAATTTTTGAAAATCAAGAAAAGCTTGATTTTCAACAGAACCCTGAAAACTAATGTTTTTTAAAACATTGATAGTATCTGTTTTTATTGAAAAATGTTGATCATCACCCAGTATTAAATCCCAATAATTACTCGGCGAAAAAAGTAATAAATACATACCACGAGCAAGTTTCTTATTGGCTGACTTAAAAGCTCCATATCCACTACTGTTTAATTTAGCTGTATCTACAGCATAAACTTTACCCTCAAAATAATTAGCGATAACAACTTGTTTGTTAGCCATTTTAGGGATAGTCAATTTAATATTATACCCTTGAGCACACAAGGAATTGGCTTGTATCATTAAGCCAATCAATAGTAAAAAAAATAATTTCTTCATATTCATTCTTTGGTTATATTTATCTTGATGCTATTCTTTTATTTCAACACCCATCTTTTTGTATTCTTGAATAAGCATACCTTCCAATTGATCCATATCTAACTTTTTACCAATAATCTTTTTGTCCTTATCCAATAAATAGATCA
>CAMRAP010000036.1 GCA_947039985.1 uncultured Odoribacter sp. | reverse complement strand
CGATTGGATGCTGCTACAATGATAACACCTGAATTTGTTTCAAAACCATCCATTTCAGTTAACAATTGATTCAAGGTGTTTTCACGCTCATCATTTGAACCCATATTTGGATTTTTTCCTCTCGCACGACCGATAGCATCAATTTCATCAATAAAAATGATACAAGGTGCTTTGGATTTAGCTTGTTTAAATAGATCACGTACACGCGATGCACCAACTCCCACAAACATCTCTACAAAATCAGAACCAGACATAGAGAAGAAAGGAACATTTGCTTCGCCCGCCATTGCTTTTGCCATCAAGGTTTTTCCTGTTCCTGGAGGTCCTACTAGTAAAGCTCCTTTAGGAATTTTACCACCCAATTTCGTATATTTACCTGGAGATTTTAAAAATGAAACAATTTCTTCTACTTCTTGTTTTGCTTCTGCTAATCCAGCAACATCCTTGAAGGTTATTTTAACTTGATTGTCTTTGTCAAAAAGCTTTGCTTGCGACTTACCAACATTGAATACACCACCAGGACCACCGCCGCCACCTTTTCCCATACGGCGAAAAAAGAATACCCAAATAAATATCATTAAGGCTACAGGAAATAGGAATGATAATATATTCCCCCATCCATCAGATTCTGAATCATAGTCAAGATTGATATCTGCTGCTGCTGGAATATGGGTCTTGATTTTATTTAAATCTTCTACCAAAACCTCTTGTGGACCTGTTTTAAAATAAAAATGTGGACCTTTGCTAGAATTTGTAAAACCTTTAGATTTTAGCTGAGAGTAGTTTTCAATTTTATCTGGCTTGATATATACATTAGCAAAGTCTCTGTTGGTAATCACAACAATCTCTTTAACATCTCCTTTGTCGATCATTTCAGTTTGCACTTTTTGCCAAGTGGAATGTACTGGATCTGATTCCATATCAAAAAACTGAATTCCAATAATGCCTGCTACTAGTGCAATATAGATCCAATAACCATTAAATTTAGGAGCCTTTATTGTTTTCCCACCACCAATAGGGGGAAAACTGAATCCACCCTCTTTCTTTTTGTCACTCTTATTTGTCATATTATATGTTCGATTATTTTAATTATACGTTTCCTTTCCCCTCCCCCTTTAACAACTCTATCTACTATCTCATCAAGCTACAACATCTGTACAGTCACAACTTTTTCGAGTTACAAATATACATTATTTCTCAACGAAAAGCTACTAAGTAAAATTAAAAAGATATAATCGGATTAATTAGTATGACATATGTATCGTTTTTCGGCTTTCTTTTATAATTTTGTATTATTGTCTAGATCAATTCATCGTAATATAATATCAATAATGAATACTTATCAAATATCTATGGTCCCAGGACCAGTATCAGTTTCTCCTGAAGTTTTAGAAGCGGGACAAATCAATTTTGGATCGGCAGATTTAGAAAAAGATTATATCAATCTATACAAATCAACTGAAAAAAGTTTACGTAAAATTATGCAAACCCGAAATCAAGTTGTAATACAAACTGGTGAAGGAATGCTAGCACTATGGAGTGCATTGAAAAGTTGTCTACTTCCAGGGGATAAAGTATTGGCTTTGTCAACCGGATTATTTGGCTATGGAATAGGAAGTATGGCAGAATCTATTGGTTGTGAGGTTCGTACGATCAGCTTTGGATTCGATGAAACTTTCAATGATTTTGAATTGATAGAAAAAGCTATAAAAGAGTTTCAACCCAAGATGATTACTATGGTACAAAATGAAACTCCCAGCGGAACCATGAATCCAGTGGCAGAAATTGGTATGCTGAAAGAAAAATATGAAATCCCTTTGCTTTATGTTGATGCTGTTTCTGGAATAGGTGGAAGTGTAGTTAAAACAGATGAATGGAAGATAGATTTATGCTTGGGAGCTTCACAAAAATGTTTGTCTGCTCCTGCTTCAATGTCCTTTCTTTCTGTTAGTGATAAGGCTTGGGAAATCATAGAAGAGATTGGATATGTGGGATATGAAGCACTATTTCCATTTCGTGATGCGGTGAAAAATGCATATTTCCCTTATACCCCTTATTGGCATGGAACCGCTCAATTGCATCGAGCTTGTGAGCTTTTGCTTAAAGAGGGTTTAACTAAAACAATTACTCGCCATCAAAAGGTTGCTGGATATTGCCAAGATAGAGCTATGGAGATGGGCCTAACACTCTTTCCTGCAATGGACGCAATCCATTCGCCTACAGTAACTGCTATTTATATGCCTGAAAAAATATCTTGGAAAAAGTTTGATACTAATCTACGTGCAGAAGGATTAGTGGTTGGTGGAAACTATGGCTATTTAAATGGACAAGTGTTTCGCATTGGACATATGGGCACTCAGGCAAATTTAGAGTTGGTAAAAAAAGCGATGGACATTATTGAGCATGTGATATCCTTAAAATAAGTTTGATGTTAGAATGCTTGGAAACCTATCAATTGCCTTGCTTTATTAAAGGAGTATTTGGGATCGAATGCCCCGTTTGTGGTTTGCAACGAGCATTTTTTTTGTTGCTTAAAGGAGACGTTTGGACTTCCATTTCTACTTGGCCTGCTTTGATTCCTTTGTTGTTCTTTTTAGCATTATCTATTGCACGAATTTTAGGTTTGGAAAAAATATCTATGAAATGGCTAAAAAGTAGTGGTTTTATTTGTTTAGCATTGATATTAATTTCATATTTGTTTAAATTTATAAAGGATACATATTTAAGCTAGATTATATGGAAATAACTAACAAAACGCAGCAAGATTTGCCAAATGCAACAACTGTACTAGTACTAGGAATACTCTCTTTGATATTTTGTTGGTGCTATGGTATTATTGGATTGATTCTTGGAATCATTGCCTTGGTTTTATCCGCTAAACAAAGACAACTTTATTTACAGAATCCGTCCATCTATACGGAAAGCTCTTATCGAAACGTAAACTCTGGACGAACTTGTAGTATTATATCTATTTGTATCTCAGCTGTTTTTGTCTTGTTTTGGGTGTTTTTTGTATTGGGAATAACAACTTTTATGGCGCTAAATGCACCTTTTTAGATAATATTTAAACTATGAATTATAAATTTGAAATTAGTAAACCTGAGAGTAATGATTTTAGGTGTGAAATTGCTATTAGTGGAGAACAAACTTTTCAAGAGTTCCACGATAAAATTACAGAAACATTAGGATTTGACAGCTCACAGATGGCATCTTTCTTTGCTTTGGATAAGTTTGGCACTAGAGGAAAAGAAATTGCTTTGATGGAGATGTTTAGTGAAGAGAGCGAAGAAGAGCAGGAAGCAAGTACTTTAGTCATGGATGTTACAAACATCCGAGAAGTAATTAATGCTACTTGCATTGAGCTGGAATATGTTTACGATTTCTTTACAAACAAATGCTTAAAAGTGGAGTATGCTGGAGAATATCTAGGCGATTCTGCTGATATACTGCCTTTGTGTATCTCTTGTCAAGGTGAAAAACCTCGCCAAGCAGACTATGACGTTAAAGAAGATTGGTCAACTGACATGGATGATAATGAAAGTTATGATGATAGCTTTTCTGAAGAGTTTGGAGGAACACAAAAAAAGCATAGCACCAATGATGATCTCTACGGATTTGATGAAGAAATGGATGATTTTCAAAGTGATGAAGAAGATGAATATAGCAGTCGTCATGAAAGTTTAGACGATTATATAGACAAACTGTAAATTGAACAGATCAAAATAGAGAGGTCAAAAAAGTGCACATGCTTCTTTGACCTTTTGTTTATTTTTAGCTTTATATGAAAAAGACATTAGTTGTTTTATTAGGTCCAACAGGGGTTGGAAAAACTGATTTAAGTATAGATATTGCCAAATATTTTCACACTTCTATTATCTCTTGTGACTCTCGACAGGTGTACAAAGAGATGCGAATAGGAACTGCCGTTCCGACAAGTGAACAACTTGCAGCAGTTCACCATTACTTTATTCAAACACTATCAGTGCATAACTATTATAACTCTTGGCAGTTTGAAGTCGAAGCTGTGGCAAAAATTCACGATCTATTTGAAACAAATGATGTGGTGGTGATGACTGGTGGATCGATGCTATACATTGATGCTGTATGCAAAGGAATAGATGATATCCCAACAATCTCTCCTGAATTAAGAGCAGAATTAATGGCTATTTTTGAAAACGAGGGCTTGGATCCTATTCGCGCAATGCTAAAGGAATTAGACCCTATCTTTTATGAACAGGTTGATTTAAATAACGGAAAAAGAGTATTACACGCAGTTGAAGTCTGCCGCATGGCAGGAGTCCCCTATTCATCCTTACGAACCAATACTTTTAAAGATAGAGGATTCAATATTATTCGTATTGGTTTAAATCGGGATAGAGAAGAGTTGTATGAACGTATAGACAAAAGAGTAGATTTAATGCTAGCGGAAGGATTAGAAAATGAAGCTCGTTCTGTATTTCCATGGAGAGATTTGAATGCTTTAAATACGGTTGGTTATAAAGAACTTTTTGATTACTTCTGTGGTCAGACTGATTATGACGAGGCGATACGTTTAGTAAAGCGTAATTCGCGCCGCTATGCCCGAAAACAACTTTCTTGGTTTAGAAGAGACCAAGATATACGGTGGTTTCATCCTGAAGAGAAAGAAGGAATAGTAAACTTTCTGACAGAAACGCTCTAGCTAAGCTAGTGCGTTTTTTTTCTGGGCGTAATTAATATAAGTAATGACCCCACAATAATAATTCCTCCCAAAATATAATCTTGCTTGCTCAGGTCGGGATGTATACTGCTGTAATAAATAGCACCCCATATTTCCAAAAGATAGGTGACGAGAGGCTGAAAAGCTTTTAATGTCATAAAGGTTTCAGAGGTAGCATATCTTAATGTTGAGTAGTATAAATAAACTGCACTAGATTTAACTACAAATCCTGTAAGACAAGCTGCTATGATCGTGTCTTGATCCCCCATTTCCTTTAGGCTTGGAAAAAAAGATATGAATGATAATGAATGAGGGATGACATCATTAACATAAGTGCGAAATAAAGCAACTGTATAGAAAAAAACGATTAAGCATAAACCAGCCAAAAACAATGTAAATCCAGACATTCCACACTTTTCTCGAACACTAGTTGTAGGATTTTTAGCGGTTGATCTTTCAACAACAATAGAGCGAATAGAACTAGCTATGGCAGATACAAATACAAGGATAAACACCACCAATCTAAGGTGTGATGCTAGAGTAAAAATAAAGAATACAAAGCCAAATAAAATAAAGAAAATCCCGAGATAATCCCATTTATACGGAACTCTTTTAAAAATTAAATAGGCGAATATATATGCAATGATTATTTGAATATTAAACAACAAACTGTTTTCAGTAGAAGTGATGTATAATAAACTAGATATAAGCGTAAAACTTAGAATAACCTGCATCATTGTGTATAACCAAGAGTATCTTACTCCACTTTTCCATTTTTTAGGTGTAGTTTTCTTACGAATGAGCATCAGTGAGATACCACTTGTACAAATCATGAAACTTGTAAAAACAATGACATTTATATTGAATTCTAGAATACAAAAACGAATAATCACATTTAAAACAGCCAAAATTAGAACTGTTAATGAGGCGAATAAAACTCCTTCCTTTTTCATTTAGTTTTTGTTTATTTATAGTATTGAATCCCTACTTAATCGTAACGTAATTCATTGCTAATAGGTTTGTGAAATTCATATTTGGTAGCCTATTTGACAGACTTATATTGTGATCAATTATGTTATTGTAAGTATTTTTGTTCACAATATTAATTACTTAAATAAAAAGAATATGAAAAAGAAATTTATTAGTGAAAACTGGTGTAAAGTAGTGCTTATTGTTACACTTTTTTTAAGTGTTGGATGCTCAAAAGATGATGAGTATTCAGGCCCAGATTCAAAATATGACTCTGATCGAATTTGGTATGCCAATAATAAAAAAATAAATCCTCAATATGTCGACGTATTTTATATTGTATCCACTTATGTCTGGGAATGGAAGGATGCAAGCGGAACGATTCAACGTTATGCAGATGTCAATAACGAAGAGCATCGAGCGATGTTTCGTCCAGAGTTTGAATACGCAGATAATGTTTTTGCGGATAGTTGTAATTTATTCGCTCCATATTATGAGCAGTTGACCTTTGAGTCGTGGATGGAAGGAGATAGTGTGATTGATGCACGTTTTATTCATGCAATGAAAGATATACAAGAAGCATTCGACTATTATATCAAATATAAAAATAATGGTCGACCTTTTATTCTTGCAGGCTATAGCCAAGGTGCAAAAGGGGTTATTGAATTGCTTAAAACAATGCCAAAGGATGTCTATTCACGAATGGTTGCTGCTTATCCTGTAGGGTTTGGTATCACTTCTGAAGAACAGAATAAATACCAAAATATAAAATTTGCAGCAGATTCTACAGATGCAGGTGTTACCATTTCCTTTAACTCTGTTAAAAATGCAGATGCTATTTGTAGTATTTTAGATCCCAATGCAGCTTGTATTAATCCTATTAATTGGAGAACAGATGCTACTCCTGCAAATTTAAATGATACAGTGACTGTTTCGGTAGATAACATTCATAATGTGTTAATAGTAGATGGATTAAATGCTGAAAAATATTACGAACCCTCATTAGATATGCTATTTAAAAAGGGCAATTATCATTTATATGAATTGGTCTTCTATGAAAACCATTTAAAAAAGAATGTAAGACAACGTGTCAATCGTTTTCAGCTAAAATAACCTTATTTTTGAAGTAAAGAAGTCAGCCCAGAATTGCATCATTCTGGGCAATTTTAATCTGTAGAACAAAGAAAATAAATAAAAATCATTTATTCAGCTAAAAGAGATTATTTTTGTACCCAATAAAACAAGCTGCTTAACAAGAATGATAAAGATGGCAAATAGACTTTTAATATTTAACTCTGATTGTGAGTTAGCAATTGCAAATGGAGAGCGATTTTATACGCCATCGGCTAATATTGTAAAGATGATGGATGATTTGGCTTTTTTACCTGCATATTGGGGAAAACAGGGAGATCGTGTATTGGTTAAAACAAATCCTAATCAAGAATTTATTGAATCGGTATATACTCCATTGGAATTAAAATGTACAGCAGTGAATGAGGATGAATTGAAGTCTTGTATTGATTTAAAAGGTGAACCTTGGGGAGAGAGTCCTAAGATATGCCATTGGCTGGCGAAAAGAGGAATGGGAGATGAGTGGCTGCCGGAAAAGAAAGAGTGGTATAGTCGTAAGACTGCTCGTGAAGGACTTGGTAGACTATTGACCCAATTACCCTTTCTGGATACTGAAATACTCCCACAAATATGCTATTCATTAAAGGAGCTAGAACAAAAAATAAGCACCGGAAATTGGTTTATAAAAGCCCCATGGTCATCCTCTGGCAAAGGACTTTTACCAATAGAAGATCAAATTAGTGATAGAGCTAAAGAGTGGTTGAGTGGTATATTTAAGCGTCAAGGATATGTAATGCTAGAGAAAAGGCTAGAAAAAATAGAGGACTTTGCCATGCAATTTTTTGCAGGAGATGAGGGGATTGAATTTATAGGTTGGTCAACTTTTACCACAGGAAACCAAGGTGAATATCAAGGAAATTATATTGGTCAGCAGAAAAAAATAGAAGAAAAACTGACAAACTTCCTAGGAGAAGAAAAAATCGAAGCCTTAAAGCTAGAAGTTCTAAAGATGCTAAACAATTTGCTACCATTGTATAGAGGATATTTTGGAGTAGATATGATGATCTATAAAGATAAAATGGAAAAAATTACAGTACAGCCATGTGTTGAAATCAATCTAAGATACAATATGGGGATTATAGCTCTTGTCTTTAGTCGCGAGTACCTTTGCGCTACATCTGAGGGACAGTTTTCCATCAATGCCTATTTTAATAAAGGTGTTGCTCTAGCCGAACATTTGCATTTACAACAAAAATATCCAGCAGTATATGAAAATAACCAGATAAAATCTGGTTATTTAAATCTAACTCCAATAACTGAAACCACAAACTTTGTTGCTTCTGTTATCTGTTATTGAATTTTTGTATCTTTTAGAATCACGTCGTGTGCACCACCTTCAACAATAGAAGTAGAAGACACCAAAGTAATCTTAGCTTTATCTTGTAATTGTGGGACAGTAAGAGCACCACAACTGCACATCGTTGATTTCATCTTACCCAATGTAAGTGCCAAATTGTCTTTCATTTTACCAGCATAAGGAACATAACTGTCAACACCTTCTTCAAACTTAAGAGATGTTTTAGAGTTATCACCCATGTCATAACGTTGCCAGTTTTGAGCACGATTAGATCCTTCTCCCCAATACTCTTTCACATAGCCATTACCGATAGCTAATTTCTTACTAGCACTTTCATCAAAACGGGCAAAATAGCGTCCCATCATTAAAAAGTCAGCACCCATAGCTAGGGCTAGAGTCATATGATAATCATGTACCAGACCTCCATCAGAGCAAATAGGCACATAAATTCCAGTCTCTTCGAAATACTCTTGACGAGCTTGGCATACTTCAATGAGCGCAGTTGCCTGACCACGTCCAATACCTTTTTGTTCACGAGTGATACAGATAGAACCGCCACCAATACCAACTTTCACGAAATCAGCTCCAGCTTTCACCAAATATAAAAAGCCCTCTTTGTCAACCACATTACCACAACCGACTCTTACTTCTTCCTTATAGGTTTCTTTTACCCAAGCCACAGCCTCATATTGCCACTCTGAAAAACCATCAGAAGAATCCAATACAAGAACATCAACACCTGCTTCTACTAAAGCTGGTACACGCTCCTTGTAATCTCGACTATTAATACCAGCACCAACCATCAGTTGCTTATGGCTATCAAGTAATTCGTTTGGATTTTCAAGGTGGCTATCGTAATCCTTACGGAACACAAAATATTGTAGATTCTGATTTTTGTCAATGATAGGCAAACAATTTAGTTTATTATCCCAAATTATAGTGTTTGCTTCGCTTAATGTAATTCCTAATTCTCCAAAAATCAATTTATTAAATGGAGTCATGAACTCAGTGACCGGACACGCTAATAACTCTGTTGATAGTCGATAGTCACGACCAGTAACAATTCCTAAAAGTTTACCGTTAGAAGTTCCATTGTCAGTAATAGCAATTGTTGAATGCCCCGTCTTGTTCTTTAAGTCAACAACATCTTGTAAAGTGGCACTAGCACTTAAGTTAGAATCACTCACGACAAATCCAGCTTTGTATTTTTTTACCTTACTCACCATATTAGCCTGACTTTCGATTGTCTGAGAACCAAAAACAAATGACAATCCTCCGCTGCGAGCCAAAGCAATTGCTAAGCCATCATCTGATACTGCTTGCATCACTGCCGATACAAACGGAATGTTTAATTGGATTGCAGGTGTTTCTCCTTTACGATATTTAACGATAGGAGTCTTTAAAGATACATTATCTGGCGTACACTCTTTAGTTGTTAGTGACGGAATCAATAAATACTCTCCAAATGTGCGGGATACTTCTTTTATGTAATGAGCCATATTTCTTTAAAATTTAAAATTGAGCGAAATTACTCAAATTTCACAGAATAGACAAAATCTGTATGATTAATTTTTCCATAAAAAACGTTTTTATCCGTTTTTAGAAGCTTTCTGTAAAATTTTTGCAATAATAGGTGTGATATCTTGGTTCTTTTGGATGTGAATGGATGGAATACCTGCAGCTTTTGCACACTCTATATCACGTGTACTGTCACCAATAAACCAAGATTGTTCTTTATCTATACAAAACTCTTGGATGGCACTATTTACCATATAGGGCGATGGCTTTCGACAATCACAGGATGAAATACTATCATGGTGAGGGCAATAATAAATTTTTGTAATAAGAACACCTTCTTTTTTTAGCTCCTCACACATATAGTTATGGACATCATCCACCTCTTTATCTGTGTAAACTCCTTTTGCTACTCCCCCTTGATTAGTTATGACAAATAATAAATATCCCACTTCTTGTAAACACTTCATTCCTTTTATCACACCTGGGTTAAATATAAAATCTTCAGATCTATATATATAGTAGTGTCCTTCATCAGAATTAATCGTACCATCTCGATCAAAAAATATGGCTTTATGAAAAGTATTCATGTATAAGGAAGAAGTTATGTTCATTTTATAAAATTCTATTTCAAGATATACAATTAATGCATGATTTTAAAAATCAACTCCTTCAAGAGTTCCCCATTGGAAATATTTGCATTACCTACACCTTTGGATTTCATATCATATTCACGTAAAAGTGATATTACAGTAGCACATTTCATCGCATTATAGATACGTGCGCCATCCGTATAATCTTTCATAAAAAATGGATGAACCCCTAATAGTTTTGCCATTTCCTGTATATTAGGTGTTGTCTTTTTTTGATAATGATAGGTGAGTAAATTCAGAAAATATCGAAATAATGCACTTATGGTCAACACCAATGGATTATTTTTCGAATTCGCTTCAAAATAATTGATGATGCGATTCGCTTTTAAATGATCCTTCTTAATAATTGTACTCAACAACTCGAAGCTATTGAAATCCTTGCTAATTCCGGTATGTTCTTCAACTAAATTCTCTTTAATTTCACCT
>CAMRAP010000035.1 GCA_947039985.1 uncultured Odoribacter sp. | reverse complement strand
TATAAAATTGTAGAGTTAAGAACTTGCATCCTTAACTCTTATTTGATTGTGATTTTTATTAAAAATAATTTGCTTTCAGTTTCACGCCCATGCTTTCCTCTAAGCCAAAAATCAAGTTCATATTTTGAATCGCTTGACCAGAAGCACCTTTCAAGAGGTTGTCAATGACCGAGCTAATCAACATTTGTTCTCCCTGTTTACAGATGCTGATATAACAGTAGTTGGTGTTGACCACCTGTTTCATATAGACAGGCTCATCGCTAATACATACAAAAGGATGATCCTTGTAATATTCTTTGTATAGGGCAATGACACGTTCAAGACTGATATCTGTACGTATAATAGTATTCACTAAAATTCCACGGGGAAAACAACCTCTTACGGGTACAAATGCCAAGTCGTATTTCTTTTTGGCTCCTGCATTGACCAATGTCTCGTTGATCTCTCCTAAATGTTGGTGAGTAAAGACCTTATAATTAGATAGATTGTTATTTCTATTGCTAAAATGAGTGTCGCTTGTAGGCTTCTGACCTGCTCCTGTTGAACCAGTGACTCCAAATACAGAAATCGATTCAGGTAGTGCATCAATAGATGCCAAGGGGAGCATACCTAACTCAATACAGGTGGCAAAACATCCCGGATTAGCAATGTATCTTGCTTTTTTAATCGCATCTCTTGATAACTCAGGAAGTCCATAAACAAACTCTCCTGCATCTTTCGCTAGGCGAAAATCATTGCCTAAGTCTATTATCTTTATCTCTTTAGGCACATTATTCTCTGCTAAAAACTTAGAAGAAAATCCATGACCCATACACAGAAATAATACATCGATATCCGAAAAATCGATATCCGAGAACACCAAAGGCGTGTGTAGTAAATCTTGATGAACTTTATGGATGGGTTCACCTTTATGCGATTCACTTTGTATATATTTTAGCTCTGCTTCTGGGTGGTTGATTAATATTCGAATCAATTCGCCAGCCGTATATCCTGCAGCTCCAGCAATTCCAACTTTCATACGCTTAAATATCTTTATTGACAGTATTATAAATGCTTAATGGAATAGACATGATTTTAGTAAATCCTTTTACATCATCAGCACTCCAAGCATTATTCATCTCTCCATATTCAGCAAATCCTGAATTCATCAAGTCGTTAGCCGACTCTATACCGACTAAATCAAAGTGGTATGGGCGCAATTGGATAGATACCTTTCCGTTTACATTGCGTTGACTATTTTCAAGGAATTTTTCTATATCGCGCATCACTGGCTCAGAGTATTGTGCTTCATGTAGAAACATACCATACCAGTTGCCTAGCTGCTCTTTCCAATACTGTTGCCATTTAGTCAAGGTATGTTTTTCTAAAAGTTCATGCGATTTGATGATAAGCATAGGTGCTGCTGCTTCAAAACCAACACGTCCTTTGATTCCAACAATCGTGTCACCCACATGAGTGTCGCGTCCAATTGCCCAAGCTGCACCAATTTTTTCAATCTTATTGATGGCTGCAATGCCTGAAATATTTTCTCCGTTTACTCCAACAATTTCTCCTTGTTTAAATTCTAGCTCTAAAGACTCGCTTCCCTCTTTCTCTAATTGTGAAGGATAAGCTTTTTCGGGTAGATTGGTATTTGATTTCAAAGTCTCTTTCCCTCCAATAGAAGTTCCCCAAACCCCTTTGTTGATAGAGTACTCCATCTTCGTCCAATCCGACACAACGCCATGCGCTTTTAGATATTCAATCTCAACTTCACGCGAAAGTTTCAAGTCGCGAGTGGGTGTGATGATTTTAATCTCAGGCGCAAACACAGCAAAGCATAAATCAAAGCGAATCTGATCATTTCCTGCCCCTGTACTACCATGAGCAATATATTGAGCACCCACCTCTTTTGCATAGTTTACAATTGCTAAGGCTTGAAACGTACGTTCAGAACTAACTGAAATAGGGTAGGTTTTATTTCGTAATATATTTCCAAACACCATATAACGGATGCATTTCTCATAATATTCCTGAGTGACATCCAAATTGATATGTTGCTTAGCACCCAAAGCGTAGGCTTTTTCCTCCACATCTTTCAACTCTTTTGCGCTAAATCCACCTGTATCAGCCAATGCCGTATAAACCTCTAAACCCATTTCTTCGCTGAGGTATTTTACACAATACGATGTATCAAGTCCTCCACTATATGCTAAAACTACTTTCTCTTTCATGTCTATATATAATTACTTAAATAACTTTCTTTAATAATCGGATGATTTTTGATGATTGCTTTTTTTCGTTTGCCTTTTGGTCAGCAGCTTTTTTGGCAATCTCCTCTGGATCGTACACCATGCCAATACAAAGGCATTTAGTCATATTGGTACGTTGTAGAATATCGTAGTTTACGCACGATTTGCAACCTGCCCAGAACTGGTTATCATCCGTTAGTTTTGCAAAAGTAACCGGTACATAGCCTAGATCTGTATTAATGCGCATCACCTGTTCACCAGTGGTTAATCCAAACAATTTGGCACTGGGGTATTTTTGGCGAGATAAATCAAAAGCCGCTCGCTTGATACGTTTGGCAACTCCCAATCCTCTATAAGTAGGTTTCACAATCAATCCAGAATTTGCCACAAATTTATCATGTCCCCAAGATTCAATGTAGCAAAATCCGACAAACTCTTCACCGTTTAAAGCAATAATCGCTTTTCCCTTGTTAATTTTATCTGTAATATACTCGTCAGTTCGACGTGCAATCCCTGTTCCACGAGCCTTCGCCGACTCATCAATGGTATCATTTATAGTGCCTACATATTTCAGATGCTTCTCTGAAGCAATCATCACATCTATTTTCATCTTATCTTAAAGAATTAATTTTATTTGTTACATTAGTTGTATAGAACAACGCTACAAAGATATGCATATTTACCTATGTAAAACAAATAAATATGCGACTATTTTATATATCAAGGGTAGTTTCTTTCAAAAAATGCGGTTTTTTGCCTCTTGTTTTGCATAAATATTCCAATTGTTCGATAGTTATGCATAATCAATCACGAGGGAATTATTCAAAAAACAGTTTAGCGCGGCAAACGCTTTTTTCATTTTTTCGCAAAACAAAGCCCCATTCATTATTTTTCAGCTGATATTTTTCAATTGACAAACAATCTCCATAGTGGCATTCGTGTTGATAGGCAATCTCTATTCTGGCTAGCTTATTCATTTGATGAAACTCTGGATCAAATGTATTAAGAATATACTCTAAGTAGGTAATGCTGTTTAAATGACCATTTTTATCTAAATGACTATAGAGAACATTTCTGTGGTCAATTTGAACTGCTTGTTCAAACTGTTCTCGTGAAGCTTTGCTAGTAGCAGGCTCTTTTTTGCATATACATTCATTAATATGAGGAAATAGATCTGATAAGTGGATCGATGTTCTTTCGGTGTAATTAATCATTGACCAAACAGAAGTTGCTCTACCAATTTCTTGACCGATTTCATTTGTCAGTACAAAGCACCGATCTACAAATGAACCGTAATTTTTGGATAGCCAAGTTGTGATCCCATATTGACTAGATTGTTTCGGAAGGTCTTTTAATTCAATAATCAGACGGGCAATCACCCAGACTCGCTTGGATGTGGTGTCTATCAAATGGCAGGTCATAAAATGATTCTCAGAACTATTCAGTAGCTGTTTTCCTAGCATTGGAATAGATAGTGTTCTATTCGCGTCCATATAGAATGGCTCAACAGTATATGGATAAATTTCGGTGTATTTCATCTTCTTTTATTTAAAAACAGGTAATATTCGCCTAGAATTTCAGGACAAAGGAATAAACTATTGCTTGAAATAGCAATTAATGGAGGTAAAATATGTATTCGGTCAATGATTCAAAGAAAAGGAGAAAAAAGAATTCGAGTCATTTGCTGTAATTTACAAGCTAACAGTGCATTCACCTGTTAGTAACTTTTTCAGTGGACTTGCATTTTTTTGTGTAAAAAGGCAAGAATATTTGGTGGTTAATAAAAATATAGGTATATTTGCACTCCATTTTGGATAAAAGTATAATAATTTAAAAGAGTACTTACAATGCCTACTATTCAACAGTTAGTAAGAAAAGGAAGAGTAAAGATTAAGGACAAGAGCAAAGCTCCTGCTTTAGACTCATGTCCTCAAAGAAGAGGAGTTTGTGTACGTGTTTACACTACAACTCCAAAGAAGCCAAACTCAGCAATGAGAAAGGTTGCACGTGTTAGATTGACAAACGGGAAAGAGGTGAATGCCTATATTCCAGGAGAAGGACACAACCTACAGGAGCACTCGATCGTTTTGATTCGTGGTGGTCGTGTAAAAGATCTTCCAGGTGTACGTTATCACTTAGTTCGTGGTACATTAGACTCAGCAGGTGTTGCTGGACGTACTAGAAGTCGTTCTAAATACGGAACAAAAAGACCTAAGCCAGGACAAGCTCCAGTAGCAGCTAAAGGTAAAGGTAAAAAGTAATTAACAGGAATTGTGTTTATAAAGCGTTCCCGAAAGACAGTTGAGTAAATGATTGTGAAATTATTGAAGACCAAGAGGGCAGCTTAACGAACAGATTTGTAAACAAAGAAAGATGAGAAAGACAAAACCAAAAAAAAGGATCCTATTGCCGGATCCAAAATTCAATGACATGTTGGTGACGAGGTTTGTAAATGACCTAATGATGGACGGTAAAAAGACTGTTGCGTTCAAAATTTTTTATGACGCACTGGCTATCGTTGAAGAAAAATTAGCTAAAAAAGAAGAGAAACCATCTCTAGAAATATGGAAACAAGCATTGGATAATATTACTCCACAGGTTGAAGTGAAAAGTCGCCGTGTTGGTGGTGCAACATTCCAAGTTCCAACAGAAATTAATGCTTCTAGAAAAAGATCTATTGGTATTAAAAATATGATCAATTACTCTCGTAAGAGAAGTGGACATAGTATGGCTGAAAAGCTTTCTTCTGAGATTATGGCTGCTTATAAAGGAGAAGGTGCAGCTTATAAAAGAAAAGAAGATACGCATCGTATGGCTGAGGCTAACAGAGCGTTTGCACATTTCAGATTTTAATCAAGAGAAGTAAGAAATAATGGCAAGAAGAGATTTAAAATATACAAGGAA
This sequence comes from uncultured Odoribacter sp., assembly GCA_947039985.1. Classification (GTDB taxonomy): domain Bacteria; phylum Bacteroidota; class Bacteroidia; order Bacteroidales; family Marinifilaceae; genus Odoribacter. Next base: position 5,690 of record CAMRAP010000035.1, on the reverse strand, counting down.
TATCGGTATCATGGCTCACATTGATGCTGGTAAGACAACTACAACAGAACGTATTTTGTTCTTTACAGGGGTGACTCACAAAATTGGTGAAGTTCACGACGGTGCTGCGACTATGGACTGGATGGTTCAAGAGCAAGAGCGTGGTATCACAATTACTTCTGCTGCAACAACTTGTTTCTGGAATCATGAAAACCAAGAGTATAAGATCAATATTATTGATACTCCTGGTCACGTTGATTTTACTGTAGAGGTAGAGCGTTCACTTCGTGTATTAGATGGTGCTGTAGCATTGTTCTGTGCTGTAGGGGGTGTAGAGGCTCAATCTGAAACAGTATGGAGACAAGCTAATAAATATGGTGTACCTAGAATCGCTTTTGTAAACAAAATGGATCGTTCAGGTGCTGACTTTTCAAAAGCTGTTCGTGAGATCAAAGAGAAATTAGGAGCTAATCCTATTCCTTTAGTTCTTCCTATTGGTGCTGAAGAGCACTTCGACGGTATCATTGACTTAGTAGAGATGAAAGCTTACTATTGGGAAAATGGTTCAATGGAAGCGATTATCAAAGAGGTTCCAGAGAACATGATGGAAGAAACGATGGAGTGGAGAGATAAATTAGTTGAAGCTGCTGCCGTTCAGGACGAAGCTTTACTAGAACGTTATTTCGACGACCCAGAGTCAATTACGATTGAAGACTTAAAAGCTGTCATTCGCAAGGCGGTAATCGCAATGGATTTCTGTCCTGTGATGTGTGGCTCTTCATTCAAAAATAAGGGTGTGCAAAACTTATTGGATGCTGTAATTACTTACTTACCAAATCCATTGGATGTTCCAGATATTAAAGGAATCAATCCAGATACTGGAGAAGAAATTTGCTTCCCAGTTGATCCAGATGCGCCATTGGCAGCATTAGGATTTAAGATTGCTACAGATCCATTTGTTGGACGTTTATGTTATGTACGTATCTATTCAGGTAAAATTGAAGCAGGTACATATGTATATAACCCACGTACAGACAAAAAAGAACGTATTTCTCGTTTATTCCAGATGCACTCAAACAAACAACAACCAAAAGAAGTTTTGGAAGCTGGGGACATTTGTGCATGTGTAGGTTTTAAAGATATTCGTACAGGAGATACATTGTGTTCTGAAAAGAATCCAATCACATTGGAAAGTATGACTTTCCCTGAGCCAGTAATCGGTATTGCTATCGAGCCATTGACTCAGAAAGATACAGATAAATTGGGTATGGCTTTAGCTAAATTAGCTGAAGAGGATCCAACTTTCCGTGTAAAAACTGACGAAGATACAGCGCAAACTGTAATTAGTGGTATGGGTGAACTTCACTTAGATATCATTCTTGACCGTTTACGTCGTGAGTTTAAAGTGGAGTGTAATCAAGGTGCACCTCAAGTTACATACAGGGAGAATATCACTCAGTCAGTAGATCATAGACATGTATTCAAAAAGCAGTCTGGTGGTCGTGGTAAATTTGCTGATATTCAATTCCGTATGGAGCCTGCTGAAGAAGGAAAAGATGGTTTAACTTTTGTCAATTCTGTCAAAGGTGGTAACGTTCCTAAGGAATTTGTTCCATCTGTAGAGAAAGGATTTAAAGAGGCTATGAAGAGTGGTGTACTTGCAGGTTACACATTAGATGCTTTGAAAATAACTTTATTGGATGGTTCATTCCACCCTGTTGACTCTGATGCATTATCTTTCGAGATGGCTGCTAAGATCGGTTATAAAGAAGCGGCAATGAAAGCTAAGCCAGTATTACTTGAGCCAGTGATGAAATTGGAGATTGTTACTCCAGAAGAGTTCATGGGTGATATTATAGCTGACTTAAATCGTCGTCGAGGACAGGTTGAAAGCATGGATTCACGTATAGGTGCTCGTGTTGTTGTTGCAAAGGTTCCTTTGTCAGAACAATTCGGTTATGTAACTGTATTAAGAACTCTTTCATCAGGTCGTGCAAGCTCTTCTATGGAATTTTCTCACTATGCAGAAACTCCTAAAGGAATCGCTAAAGAAGTGATTGAGAAAGCTAGCGGGCGAGTAGAATTAATTTAAAATTAATGTCGGCGAGGATGCTCTTGCCGACTTTAAATAAATAAATAAAAATAATGAGCCAAAGAATTAGAATTAAGTTAAAATCTTACGATCACAACTTGGTTGACAAGTCGGCAGAGAAGATTGTTAAAACAGTGAAGGCTACCGGAGCTGTGGTAAGTGGACCAATTCCACTTCCTACGCACAAGGGAATATTTACTGTGAATCGCTCAACTTTTGTAAACAAGAAGAGTAGAGAACAATTTTTATTATGCACATTCAAGCGTTTAATTGATATCTACAGTTCTACTGCAGGTACTATTGATGCATTGATGAAGCTTGAATTACCAAGTGGTGTTGAGGTAGAGATTAAAGTGTAGTTAACGGCGAAAACCTATGTCGTTAATAATGAAGAATTAACCTATTAAAAAAGAAATGAAATTACCAGGTTTAATTGGAAAAAAAGTCGGAATGACTTCCGTTTTCAGTGTTGAGGGGAAAAATGTCCCATGCACTGTTATTGAATGTGGTCCATGTATCGTAACTCAGGTGAAAACCTTAGAAAAAGACGGTTACGAAGCACTTCAGTTGGGTTTTGATGAAAAAACAGAGAAACACACAACGAAGCAGCTAAGTGGACACTTTAAGAAAGCAGGCACAACTCCAAAGCGTAAGCTTATAGAGTTTACTGGATTTACTGAAGAACATAAGTTAGGAGATGTAATCAACGTAGCTTTACTGGAAGGTACTACTTTTGTTGATATTGTTGGAACGACCAAAGGAAAAGGATTTCAAGGTGTTGTAAAACGCCATGGATTTGGTGGTGTAGGACAATCGACTCACGGTCAACATAATCGCGGAAGACATCCGGGATCGATCGGTGCGTGTTCTACTCCTGCTCGTGTATTCAAAGGGATGCGCATGGGTGGCCGTATGGGAGGTGTAAGAGTTACTGCTGAAAACTTAGAAGTTTTGAAAGTAATTCCTGAAAACAATTTGTTGTTAGTGAAAGGTTCAATACCTGGAACTAGAGGTTCATACGTAATTATTCAGAAGTAAATGGAGTTAAGTGTACTAAACATTGCCGGACAAGAAACTGGCAGAAAGATAGTGTTAGAAGATGCTATCTTTGGAATAGAGCCTAATGAGCACGCAATCTATCTTGATGTAAAACAGTTTTTGGCGAATAACCGCCAAGGAACTCATAAGTCAAAACAGAGAAACGAAATCTCGGGAAGTACTCGCAAGATTAAAAAGCAGAAAGGTACTGGAGGAGCTCGTGCAGGTAGTATTAAGAATCCTCTGTTCAGAGGAGGAGGTCGTATTTTTGGTCCAGTACCAAGAGATTACCGATTCAAACTGAACAAGAAATTGAAAAGATTGGCTCGTAAATCAGCTTTGGCTGTAAAAGCACATTCAAATGCAATAAAAGTCGTAGAAGACTTCACCTTTGAAGCTCCAAAAACCAAGCAGATGGTTGATGTAATCAACAATCTACAAGTTAACAACGGTCGTCTGTTGTTAGTATTGGGAAATGGCGTGAATGAGAACGTGCTTTTGTCTGCTCGTAACCTACAGAAAATAGAAGTTATGAGGGTTGGCGATATAGCAACTTACAATGTGATGAAGGCTAAGAACCTTGTACTTGTTGAAAGTTCTGTAAAGGGCCTTAACGAAATGTTCAATCTTAACTAATTAAAAGAAGAGATGGAAATTATTATTAAGCCCGTACTAACGGAGAAAATGACAATGTTAACAGAGAAGCTAAATAAAGTAGCTTTTGTTGTAGCAATTGGAGCAAATAAGCTTGAGATAAAGAAAGCTGTTGAATCAATGTATGGAGTGAATGTATTAGCAGTGAATACTCAGCGTTACCAAGGTAAGGCTAAGTCACGTCACACTAAAGCTGGTGCTATTTCAGGACGTACCAATTCATTCAAGAAAGCGATTATAACTTTATCCGAAGGTGATAGTATTGATTTTTTTAGCAATATTTAAATAAAATGGCTGTAAGAAAATTTAACCCTGTAACACCTGGTCAGAGAGGCAAGATAGCTGGCACTTTCGAACAGGTAACAACAGATAGACCTGAGAAATCATTGTTAAGACCAAATTCAAAATCCGGTGGTCGTAATCATGACGGTAAGATGACAATGAGATATATAGGTGGTGGTCACAAACACAAATACAGAATTATCGACTTTAAACGAGAGAAGGAAAATATTCCAGCACGCGTTGCTACTATTGAATATGATCCAAATCGTACTGCTCGTATAGCTTTGTTAGTGTACGCCGATGGTGAAAAACGTTACATTGTAGCTCCAGTTGGATTAGCTGTAGACCAAGTTGTAATGAGTGGAAAAGGTGTATCTCCTGAAGTAGGAAATACATTGTATCTATCTGAAATCCCATTAGGTACAATCATACATAACATTGAGTTACGTCCTGGACAAGGTGCTGTAATGGCTCGTAGTGCTGGATCATATGCTCAGTTAGTATCAAGAGAAGGAAAATATGCTTTGATCAAATTGCCTTCAGGTGAGATCCGCATGATCCTTGTAACTTGTAAAGCGACGGTTGGAACAGTTTCTAACCCTGATCATCAATTGGAGCGTTCTGGAAAAGCTGGACGTTCTCGTTGGTTAGGTCGTCGTCCAAGAGTTCGTGGTGTTGTGATGAATCCTGTCGATCACCCAATGGGTGGTGGTGAAGGTCGTTCATCAGGAGGACATCCTAGATCGCGTAAGGGCTTATTGGCTAAAGGTTTCAAAACCCGTGCACCAAAGAAAGCTTCTTCGAAGTATATTGTTGAAAGAAGGAAAAAATAACTGATTAAAACTTGATGTTATGAGTCGTTCGTTAAAAAAAGGCCCTTTTATAGATGTGAAGCTGGAGAAAAGAATCTTAGCAATGAATGAGACCAACAAAAAAACGGTTGTAAAGACCTGGGCTCGTTTTTCTATGATATCTCCTGACTTTGTAGGCCACACAGTAGCTGTACATAATGGCAATAAATTTATCCCAGTGTATGTAACCGAAAATATGGTCGGTCATAAATTAGGAGAATTTTCACCAACACGTACATTTAGAGGTCACGCTGACAAGAAAAAGAGATAATAGCGTGATTAAGTTTAATAAATGAAGATTGTATTAAAATGGGTGCAAGAAAAAGAATAAGTGCAGAAAAGATAAAAGAAGCCAAAAAAGACAAGGCTTTTGCTCTTCTGAACAATTGTCCTACATCTCCTCGAAAAATGAGGTTGGTGGCAGACCTGGTACGTGGAATGAACGTACAGAAGGCTTTGGATACATTGAAATTTTGTCCTAAGGAAGCTGCTCGTAGAGTTGAAAAACTAGTCCTCTCTGCTATTTCAAATTGGGGTGCCAAAAATGAAGGCGCACGAGTTGATGATGCAGCCCTTTATATCAAAGAAATCTTTGTTGATAGTGCTGGAATGTTGAAAAGATTACGTCCAGCTCCACAAGGAAGAGGTCACAGAATTCGCAAAAGATCCAATCACGTGACTATCGTATTGGGAAGTAAAATTGCTGTTGTTGAAAACACTGTAAAAGAGTAAAGCATGGGACAAAAATGTAATCCAATAAGTAACAGATTAGGTATCATCCGTGGATGGGACTC
>CAMRAP010000034.1 GCA_947039985.1 uncultured Odoribacter sp. | reverse complement strand
CGAGATTCTCCGGAGTGACTGGAGTTCAGACGTGTGCTCTTCCGATCTCTTTCAAATAAGCATTGCGAGCTGCTTCTGTATTTTCTAAACCAAACTTTCCAGTTGTAGGATCATACGTATTAATCATATGGTACATTTTTCCATACACACCACTATTTGAAGCACGAGAAGTTTCAGCCAAGTTTAACCATCCTGCAGATTCCATCTCGCGATAAACACCCATCTGCTCTTGCGAATTCATTATATTATAATTAGAATAGCTAGGGATTAATCGCATAGAAAACTCCCCTGAATAACTAATTCTATTGGTTCCTGATTTCCCTTTTTTAGTTGTGATAACAATGACCCCCGCCATAGCACGAGCACCATAAATAGAGGTTGCAGAACCATCTTTTAGAATTTGAAAGCTCTCAATATCGTCGGCATTTAAACCTGAAATAGCGGATGAAATCAATGTCTCTGCATCTCCTGATGAAAGAGCATCTGCGTCAACTTCAACAACATCTTCCATGATAACACCATCAACCACCCAAAGAGGTTTTGAACTACCATAAATAGACGTAGCACCACGCACCCTAATCTTAGGAGCAGAACCAAATGTCCCCGAAACATTTTGAACAGAAACACCAGCAGCACGACCTTCAAGCGCACGACTTATCTCAGCGACTCCGTCTAATTTCACATCTGCTGCACTAAGTTTGGCTGACGCTCCAGTAAATAGACGTTTGTCCATCTGCTGCATACCTGTAACAACAACCTCATCAAGCTGTTCTACATCGGACTCTAGGATAATTTTTACATTAGGTTTAATCGCAATTTCCACCGTTTTATAGCCTATATAAGAAACTACAAATCTTTTTGCGGAACTTGGAATACTCTTAAAATGGAATTTTCCATCAACATCTGTAACAACTCCAGTTTGAGTTCCTTTAATTAATACTGTTGCGCCAATAGCTGGCGAGCCATCCTCAGATAGGGTTACACTACCTCCCCCAGTGACTGACTGAGAATGAACATTTTGTATGCTAATCCCAGTAAGGAAGCATACTAAAAATACAATCATCTTTTCTCTCATGTTTATTTTAAATTAAATTAGTTTATCTTTGATTTGAATAGTACTTTTTTGAAAGGTTTACATTTTATTAGCACTACAAAAGTAAGTATAATCATTGATAAACTTAAATAAAGTTTAAAATCTAACATATTTACAACTCTATGTTTAAAGATTATATAATTAAGACACTGTGATTGTATTATTTAAACAACAAAATAGGTAAAAGAAGAGCCTTTTGTGAAAAAAATTCTAAAATATAGATATCATTTATAATAAAAATCCTCACCCACCTAATAAATTGCAAAAAATGTACATTTATTAGGTTTTCAAGTACATATACAGATTCATTGTGATCGACTTCCCCATGCTTTTCACATCCTAAATCAATCTACGATTCAAGATATTTTCGCCCTTTCAGACTAAAAACTGTTACTACAAGCAATACAATCAATCCTATCAAAACAGGTAGTGATAATAGTGATCCGTCGCTACTTCCATATGAATGTAAACCTGAAAGATAGTAGTTAACTCCGAAATAGGTCATCAATACTGACAGAATCAACCAGAGTGATTTTACATTCAATAGCCAAATATTATCCAATTTTGGAATAAAACGCATATGCAGTACAGCTACGTAGCACATCATTGTAATTAATGCCCAAGTCTCTTTGGGGTCCCATCCCCAATAACGTCCCCACGATACATTTGCCCAAACAGCACCAAGAAAGATTCCCAAACATAGAAGAAAAGTTCCAAGTATCATTGACATTTCATTGATGATAGTCGTTTTCTTGATGTTATGCACCAATCTGTTTTTGTTTTTAGGAGTTATAAAGCAAGTGATCACTAAATTAGATAGACCTATTAATGCACTGATAAAGAAAAATCCGTAACCAAGCATAATGACAGCAACGTGTATCATCAACCAATACGATTGCAAAACAGGCACTAAAGGTGTTATCTCAGGATTCATCCAATTTAAAGAGGATACAAATAATAAAACCCCTGCCAAAATAGACGATAATGCTGAAACAATAAGCGATTTCTTTATAAATAGCACACCTATCGCAACAACACTCCAGGCAACAAATACCATGGTTTCATACGAATTACTCCAAGGACCATGGTTAGATACATACCATCTCAATAAGAATCCAAATGTGTGTAAAGCAAATATAATCAGCACCCCGCCAACTAAAAGACCTTGTAACCTACGAATAAGTTTGGTTTGTCCTTTAAGAAGTTGTGTGATACATAACACCAATAGAATACCACCAAATATCAGATAGAACTTAAAAGCAAATCCCAAAATGTGAAGTCGATTATATAGTATCTCAGCTTCAACACGATCATAATCCACCTCTATCGTTGTATTTTTTGCATCTTGGAATGTCTTTATCATACCAATAACCTTAGAAGCTTGGTCGTAATTTCCATTTTGAATACCATTATGCACCTCCGATGCATACCACATCATAATATTGGATAAAAACAAGGAATCAGCCCCTTTCACACCGGTAAACTCATCTCCTGGCGACAACCAAAGATGCTTGGAATCTGTAGGATCTGGAAATATAGGCATCAATCGACCACCTTGTAATTGAAAGATAATATTTATAACTTCGTCTAAACTAATAATATCTTTCGAGAATTTACTTCTTTCAGCTGGAGCAGCTGCGTAAGCTAAATCCAACTCCTTTTGAAGCTTATACTTGCCATCATTCGAAAAGAAATGATTATAATTGGCATACTCTTCACTCTTCAACAACTCTCTAATATCTTTGTTTTTTACTTTAACAATGGGCTGCTCTGCCCATACATCAGGAAGTAGAAACAAATTTAAAAACATTTGATCTGCTGTTAAATCTCCATAATAATTATCACTGTGAATTTTTCTCAAAATCTTTGAACTCCATGTGTTTACAGGCTCTATCCTACCTTTATGATTTTGAATCAGTAGGCGACCAAACTCGGCTGCATGCTCTTTAGAAACAGAGCTAGGTATTTGAGTATTTGCAAAAACAGATGTTGTTGATAGCATCATAAACAAAGCAACACACCCCAAAGCTTTAAATTTACGATTCAATCTCCTAAAACGTGAACCATGCTGAAAAGGAGTGATTACAATACCTAGCAACAAAAGGATATAGCCTAGATATGTTATTTGCATCCCTGGAAAATCATAATTAACCGTTAGTACTGTTCCTTTTTCATCCTTGTCAAAAGAGGTCTGAAATAGTCTATATCCATCTACATTTACAATATGATTCATCCGTATCAAGTCTTTAGATACTTTTCCCTCGTGCTCTATCGTCACATGACTTTCATACGAAGAAGGCGATTGAGAACCAGGATATCTTGTTAAAACAAAATCATTTAATAATACAGTAAACGGCAAAGACATTTTATCATGATTTGTCATATCAACAAAATAATCAGCTGAATATCCCTCTCGAATATGCATGACTCCCTCCTTACTAAAAAGATGGGTTGTCATAGCCCCACAAAATATAACAATGAAACTCAAGTGAAACATCAATGAACCAATGCTTTTCCATGAAAAAAGTCCCCTACGTTTAATAATTGCCACAGCATTTACGGAAATAAGCACTTGCAACACAATAAACCATATATGATGGTAGACATAGCCACGAGATGCAGCCATTCCCAAATCTTTTTCGATAAATGTTGCTACCCCCATTGATAGACAATAAATCATTATCAGAGCAAGCATTAAAACGGGGGATTTTATTATTCCTTTTAGCATCATATTTTACATTTTAAATTGATGGGAGACTTTAGTTCATAAGACCTCCCACAAAAGTAGCCATTTACTCTGTATCTTTACTATAATTATTTCATAAAATATCGATTAGGTATTCCCTCCAAAAAAATAAAATAGAAAGATTTTATAAAGTTAATCACCATAGTATTACAATAAGTAGGAGGCTCCCATTTACATAGAAGCCTCCCCTTATAGTGTAATATAGATATCTCTAACTACTCTTCGATAATTGGTCGGAAACCTACGTTCCACACTTCATGCCAAGGCAAGAATTTGCGGCTGTCTGCAACCGTTACTTTCTTAGCTCTGTCATACCATGAACCGCCTTTTACGACATACTTCTGTCCGTCGTCTGTCAGTGTGCGTGTCCATTCGGCTACATTACCATTAATATCATATAATCCCCATGGGCTAGCCTCGTACGAACCCGAAGCAGTCATAAGCATATGACCATCATTCACAGTATGCTCCTTAGGGATATAAGCTTGAAAGCGGAAGGATGAATTGTTTTCGCCCATTGGCTGAGGGTCTACACCTATCACAGCCATCAAGTCTAAACTTTTATCAGCAAGGTTTTCATATTTGCTAAAGTCTGTATTCGTGTTACCAAACCAAAATGCTTGATCAGAACCCGAACGTGCTGCCCATTCCCATTGCTGGACGCTTGGAAGCGTAACATTCATTCCTGCTTTTTCGGCTAAACGTTTGTTGAATAGCATAGCATCCTTGTAGCTGATTTTTGTTGCAGCATAATGGTTTGAATCCACAAAATAACCCGGAGTTGTGTGGTCTTTCCACTGTTGACCGACATAGCGACTATCATGTTCTGGAACCAATGCACGCATTTGCTCGTTGCTAACTTCTTTCTCTGCCATCCAAAAGCCGTCTTTGATTTTCACCTTGTGAGGAAGAGCTTGTCCGTTAAGTCCGCTACCACCTGCAACATAAGTTCCCGCAGGTATGTACACAAACTTCATTTCCAAACCATTACCCAAATCTACAATGCGTGGCTCTTTGCCTTTAACCATCGCTTTCGCTTCTTTAGCAGAAAATGGCCAACCTTTAGCTTTTACATTTTTAGTCTTAACAACAGGTTCCTTGGGCAGAGTTGGTTCTGGTTTTGTGAGTCCATCCAAATACTTCTCAAATTGCGCCAATTCGCCTTTCCAATCAACAGCGTTTCCTGCATATTTGGTATATAGCTCTATACGTCTATCATACTGATTGTAGGTCTTGCCATCCAACGAGCGGTGAGGATTATGCCTCTGTACTCCATCGTAGGGTAGATTAAAGTCCACCCAAGTATATAGACGATTCCATTCCTTATCGGTTAGTTCCACTCCATGATGCCCTTTGCGTAACATCTGTATCATTTCGCTGTTATCAACGTGATATTCATAAGGGTTCAATACTGCCATCTCAGCCTCAGGACCTTGGCGATAGAAATATGGGTGAAATTGAAGATAGGATTTAGACCAATAGTGCTTTCCCCAAGCATTCAGTGAGTCCATGCGTCCAGGGACAAAATCTTTGCCACGATGGCTATTGTAGTGACCTTTTGTATAGTCGACACCCCCTTTTTCACCATTGTGACATGCGATACACGCGCGGTCTAAAATTGGCTGTATCTCACGTTCAAAAGTAAATGCACGTACACCACCTTCTGGAGCGACAATCTTCTGAGGCTTTTGTTCGGATGCCATTGTACGCACTGGTTTAGCGATCTGGTTTTGGTCTTCATGACAACCCACACACGACACGATTTCACCCGGCATACCCGTCAACCAGCTACGCATTAATTGTATGGCTGCTCCATTAGAATCTAGCGGCTGAAGGGATATAGGCGTATTTGAAGGGATGTTGAAAATTGCCGAACCATCAGGGTTAACCTTAACACGTCCTAATTCTCTTTTTATTTCCCAACCCGACTGAACGCCATTATTCATGTGGTCTGACTGTGTATTCCAATATGCATACTCGTATGCCATCAGTCGCAGTTCCTTGACCGTTCCACGAGGCACGCCAACTAGACCTTCACCCTCATAAATATCTTGAATAAATACGGTTGCATCTGCTGGTTTCTCTACTATTTCCATCGAAACTTTCTCTGGAACTATCGCTGGAGTTGGACGCTTTCGAAGTGGGATAGGCCACATAAGCCCTTCGCCTTCGTGCTCCGCAACTAGAGTCATATTATCGTAGATATCAACAAGATAAACACCCCAAAGCGACGTAGGGGAAGGTTTTGCTGTCACCAAGTAATATTCATCCGTCAAAGGTTGTGGAGCAATAAACTGTGGCCAAACACCATTCACTAAATAATCTTTAGCCGTATCATCTATTTTTTCTTTACTCTTTAATATCTCTTGAACCATTCCTTCTACTCCTTTACGAGCTTTGGATGGATCGAAGATAATCATACGACCGCTACGTGCAATTCCGTGATGTCCCGAGATGATTCCCACAAAGCGATTTTGATTCTCAGGCAATTGTTTCATATCAAAAGTGGAGTTTGGGAACATTGCACCACTACCAACAAATGCCTTTTGCTCTGTTCCATCAGGATTCATCGTAAAAACGATACGAGAATAGTAGTGCATCAAGTCGGTATACTCCCAACGAGTGTACATCACTTTACCATTTCTAAGCGTTGTTACACTCCAGTTACAATCTTGGTCGAACGTAAGACGACGCAATTGTCCTGTTTCAGGGTCGAATAAACTATAAGTACTTACAAAGTCGCTACCACTAACGCATGGCACACCGTTGTAAGACATATTCGTAGCCGTTATTATTTTACCGCTTGGTAGATAAGTTGCATCAAAGAACTCAAGGTCGGTGTCGTCCTTGAAATTGGTCAGCTGCTTAGCCACTCCTGCTCCTTCTACTCCTACCTCAAACAATTGCAACTGTTTTTTATCATTTATCGAGGTAAGCATCATCTTCTCTGCATCCCAATGCAACTCTGGTTCTGCAATGACGCCTCCATCGGTTGGCTTGTAAACAGAGCGTGTTTTTAGCTCCTCACCACGTAGATTACTAATTTCGATGACTTCTGCATCGTAACCATCACGTCGTATTTGTAGGTGGCTAGAATAATTTGCAGGAGGTACCCCCAGTGATTGTGCACCCACCGAACGAGCTGATTTACCGAGACCGAACCGAGTGATAAGAATCTTATCGAAGTCTAAAGCAGGATTGCTAAAAAGTATCTCTTTCTTTAGGTTCAAAGCTTTTTCAGCATTTGAAATGCTTGTTTCATCCAAACTATATATATCACCAAAACCTCCTTTTGCAATGGCAAGTAGCTCGTCTAGTTTTTCTTGATACTTCGCCTTATCGTAGCCTTTTTCATTACTAAAGTTTGCAAAAGCCTCTTCAATAGCACGAATATTCAACCACTTAAGCTGCTCCTGTATAGTTTTAATACGTACTGCATCTTTATGGAGTTTGACATAAGCTTTTAATTGTCCCAATCTAGTATTTAACTTCTCGATGTTTGCCAACTCTGCATCGATATACTCACGAGACTCTAAACTCTTAGCTATATTTTCTACTGCACCTCTTTCTGCAAGCATTTCCGGACTTGTCATCCAATCCGCAGCACTTATATTGAATAGTTTGAAAACTTCTTCTGCCTCTGGCACAGCTTTTATGAGTGCCTTTGCTTCCTTAGTACCACTCGTAGGTAGGATTTTAAAGACAGCACTTCCTCTAGCACTTCCATTGTCGATACCAATATCCGATTTAAAGCGAACGATGTCACGTCCTTTTATATCTATAACAAGTAAAGAGTTGGCATGAGCCAATACGCCATGCTTATATTTCTTACTTCCAATAGAGAATGGTTTGCCTGAGAAGTTTGTACCTAGGCGAAACCAACCGCCGTCAACTCGCTTTGTTGTAAATTTCTCATCTTGCAGTCGATACTCTTTGCCGTTCTTATCGATAAGTATTGCATCTGCCCATATAGCATGGTCGTAATCGTTTCCATCTGCTGTACCCCAAACCGAAAGGACTAATTCGTCAAGACCTTTAATATCCAAATCGATGGATACAGGCTTGCCACGTAGCCTCATTTCTGCAGACACGTAGGGTAGTGATTTAGGAACATCACGAAGCAGTGCTTCCTTTGAAGCAAGCATTTTTTTCATCCAAACATCTGAATTGGCAGATACTCCTCTAGTCTGTGCACAAAGTGTTGTAAGGCATAATACAACAAATAGTATTACTAATTTTCCTCTTAAACTTAACATAGATTATTATTTAAAATTATTCACAAGTAAAAAATAGTTCGACTATTAGTATCCCCCCGCACAAGGCGAAGGGAAGTAATAGAGATTGTTATTTCTTAGCAATTGTTTCATACAATTCAAACGCCTGCTTCGGTGTCATCCCTTCATGAACAACAGCACTAACAGCTTGAATCATTGCAATAGGATTCTCTGATTGGAATACATTTCTTCCCATATCAACTCCACTAGCACCATCATTGATTGCTTTATAGCAAAGTTCAAGTGCATCCAGTTCTTCTAATTTTTTACCTCCTGCAATAACAATAGGCACGGGACAGGATGCAACAACATTTTCAAATCCATCGCAATAATAAGTCTTAACAATGTTTGCACCATTTTCTGCACAAACTCTCGATGCTAGACTAAAATACCTTGAATCTCTTGCCATATCTGTACCTACTGCCGTAATTCCCATTACTGGAATACCATATTTAGCACCTGCATCAGCAGCTCTATATAAGTTGGCAACTGTTTTAGCTTCCATGGCAGAATCTCCTATTGCCAACATGACAGCCATAACTGAAGCATTCAATCGAATAGCATCTTCTACATCAATAATAACATTGTCATTTAGTCCTGTTAAAATGGTTGTACCGGCATCAGCACGCAAACAAATAGGTTTATTTGTATTTGCGGGTACTGACGATTGTAATATACCTCTAGAGCACATCAAACAATCAGCATATTCCATCAAAGGAGCAATATTCAAATCTATTCTCTCTAATCCAGACGTAGGACCCATTATAAATCCGTGGTCAAAAGCCAACATAACTGACTTCCCTGTTTTTGGATTAAAAACACGAGACAGTCTATCTTTCATACCCCAAGATAAATTATCACATCCTTTCATATGAAACGATTGATTTGCCACAGGAACACCTACACCAAATCGACTGCCTTCTCTTAAATCATCTAAATCTGCCATTTTAATTTTAATTTTAATTTTTATATCCTTCTGCAAATGATACGAACATTGATGCCCAAGAAGTAGCTCCTGCATCTGGATATCCGATTGAACGATCACCCAAATTACGAGCTCGTCCAAAATTTGCTTTCATATCAATCGTTGCTTCCAATCCTGCCATTGCAGCCTCTGCACCTGCAGTTAGAATGACCTTAATATCCATTGATTCACTTTTTACAATAGCCTCTACAGCTGGAATCAGTGCATCCATCATTGTCTTATCTCCAACTTTAGCCTTTGTTTGCTCTTGAACACCTTTCAGTCCTCCGTCAAACATTTTCTTTACAGACTCAACATCTAAGCTAGCTCCTGAAATATCTTCTCCCATACCCATGAAAAATGCTCCTAATAAAGTACTAGTAGACCCACTAGTTTGCATCATCACACCCATTCCCATATCAGAAAACATACTTGGAAAATCGACCGCTGTTTTAGACTCCTCAACAAGAACATTCATAGCTGTTACAATGGCTGTACCATGATCTCCATCACCAGCTATGGCATCCAACTTTGAAAATTCATCTTCTCTTGCCTTAATATTATCAAATGCTAAAGCAAGCATTGCTTGAAATTGTTGTAAACTTAACTCCATATCCTTATTTCCCTACAGTTGTCCAATAAGGAGCATTCGACATATGATTCTTTAAATAATCAATATGGTCATCTTCTAAAAGACCAAGTATCATTTGGAATCCAGACTGCTCTTGAACGGTTAAAAGTTCTGTTATTTTTCCAAAAACAAGCTCAACACCAGCTTCAGCCAGCACTTGTGCAGCACGACGGAAAACAATATTCAGTTCCATATGAGTACTTCCTCCAACGCCATTCATAATAAGCATTGCTTTAGCACCAGATTTAGGAGTAAGCTTGCGCATCAATAAAGAGATCATTTTTTCAGCTGTATCATCTGCCGAAATAAGTTTCTCTTGACCTCCACCACCTTCACCGTGCTGTCCCATTCCAATCTCCATCACACCCTCTTCTAAATCTGTAATCACAGCGCCATTTTGTGGATGCGTACAAGATTTCATAGCTACTGCAAGCGTTGCTATTTGACTATTCATATGCTCGCCAATCTCGTAAATCTCTTCTAAAGATTTACCTTCCTCAGCTGCTGCACCAACTACTTTGTAGACTGGGATACAACCTGCTAAACCACGACGATCATCAGTAGACGCATCTAAACCTGCACTGATATCATCATGTGTTTCCAATATTTTTACTTTAATTCCTGCTTTGGATGCCAATTTACAAGCCATATTAGCACTCATTAAATCTCCAGAGTGATTCAAAACCACTAATAAAATACCTGCATCACGCTTGAATAATTGAAGTGCTTGGAATAAACGTTGAGCTCCAGGTGCTGCAAAAACATCTCCTACAACTGAACAGTCTAACATTCCATCTCCTACAAATCCACTTAAAGCAGGCTCATGACCTGAACCTCCAAGAGTTATAACAGCCACTTTATCATCACTCTTTGGATTAGCTCTTACAACTATATTTTCAGCAGCCAATTTCACTTGGTCTGCATATGCCATGACATATCCTTCTAGTAATTCTTTGGTTATATCTGCCGTATTATTGATAAACTTTATCATATGATCTCTATTTTAGAAATTAAACTTATTATTTTTTATAACACATGATTTCGATAGGAATTCCTTCCTCTTCTATAAAAGCAATAGAAAGAGTGTCAGATAATTGCATGGGATCTACCAAAACCTTAGCTCCTGCCATTTCCTCTTCTAACGAATCTACTTCGTATGCAATATGTGCTACTTTTTGAATAATTTCAGGCATACAAGAGCCATCTTCAAAACGTAGAAATTCAATTTTATTGGGACTTTTTGAATAATCTGTTAACCA
>CAMRAP010000033.1 GCA_947039985.1 uncultured Odoribacter sp. | reverse complement strand
TATTTTTCTCATAATTTTATGGATTAAGGATGAATAAATAAATTAGTAATTAATAAGTGGTGAATCATGCGATTAATTGCATGACACACCACTTACAAATATTATTTTCCAGCTGTTAAAATATCGATAAACTCAACAGCTGGATTTGTAAAACGTAATCCGTTACCATCATGGTATGAAGCAAATTCAGTTATTGTTGCTCCACCGTCACCAGCTATAATAAAGTGGCTAGACTCAATCAAATTTAAATGAACTACATCTCCTTCATTTTGACATTGAAACGCTTTTGCAGTAATATACTCTTTTTGAGATTCTGGTAACTTAGGCACATTAGCCATTGCCTCTCCTGTTGCAAAATTAAAGCAAGAACCATCTCTCACCAACCAACTCTCCATCTTTGCATCAAAATCGCTTTTTACATGGCGATGCTCAGCAATCATTTGATTAGGAAGCAAATAAATCTCGTGACCAAAATAATTATTTACAGGATCATTTACCCAAAATAAACCTGCCATACCTACATTTTCAAAATCTCCTAGATTAAAATCTGTAATCCAAAGATTTTTACGCATAAAATCAGATATCTTTATTTCATAATGAGCAAGCATCTCCTCATAAGCCTTCAAAGCTACATCACCTTGAAATTTACCATCTTTATAGTAATCTGCATTTGTGTACTTCTTTTTGTAAGGAATTTTTGTTTTCATTTCACATGTTGTTTTTGTTGTTATTTCTGTTTTTTCTGTCTTACAAGAGTTGCAACATCCTGTAACTGTTGCACCCATTGTTGCAACTAATGCAACGGCTAAAATTTGTTTTTTCATTTCTATAATTTAATTTGTTGATATTCCTTCTATCTCTATTAATAATTCATCTCTACAAACATCTCCTAACACATAACTAGTAGGTATATTAGTATAATTTTTGTCCATAAACTGCTTAGCAGTATCTACCTCTATGGCATTTTTGATATATACACGAAGCATTCGTAACGCTACATTTTCACAGACACCTACCGAATACGTTTTAAATGTTTTACAAGATATTAACTGTTCAATATTCTCCATCGTAATCTCTGTCTGCTTTTCTATGCCAACACCTGTCAAACTGAATTCTCCACGAATAGCAGCTGTCCCAGAAATATATACCGTAGTAAACTCATTACTTGAGATCGACTTTGCTCGCTCAAATTTAGGGGTTGCTTTATGTGTTTTTTCACCAATAAGCAAATCCTTTGAGTATACGTGAGCAGCCACTTGGAGAGAGTTATCTATGGGTCTAATGTTAATCTCCGTGTTTTTCACTTGAACGGCATTAAAATCGATAACCACTCCTCCATATTGTGTTCCAATACCTGTTGCAGCAGGATAGCCATTCCCCCATTCTATTTTATCATAATACAAACACCTCACATCATTAAAATCTTGATAATGTTGATGCCCTTCCCCACAATGCACTATTCTTTCGATGTAATTCCATTGCCTAATAACATCATCAAATTTCATTCCTTCAGCATCTAAAATATGCTCCATTTGAGTAAACACAGACAAACTTTGCTCGTAAATACTATCCTTAACATCACCGCAAAGTCCTGAAACAAAGATCTCTTTCAGTAAATCAGATTCAAGTACAATATATCCATTTTTACGCTCAATCGTAGCATTTATTACCTGGTGTATTTCAACAACAACTTCACAATCTAAAGCTTGTTGAGAGATGACACTCAATAGTGGCATTTCTGCTTTAAAAACTGTGGATATAACATCTGCACAAATCTCCTTCTTTGCGATATAATCACTATTGTCAGTAGCTCCAATAAATACCACAAAACGAATACAATTGGTATCTAAATCTGATACAAGTTCTTCAATAGAGGCTCTAAAATCTTTATGATTGCTCTTGCGTATGATATACTGTATGTAATTTTTCATTTATAAAGAATTTACGTATTCAACAAGTGCCTCTAAATCTGATTTAGATATTTTTTTCTTTATTCCATGCTTCTGAACACCAAAAACCTCTTCTAATGTATGTGCTCGACCATCAAATAGATAAGGAGCTGTTCTCCAGACTTCGATCAATGTTGGCGTATCCCAGCCTTTTTCAAATTCTACATTTTCTCCTATCCGATACATTTTCAAGTCGGTATAATAGGGCCCTGAGTGACACTCATCACACCTTTGCTTCTCAAAAACTTTTCGCCCCTCCTTTGCCAATTCTGAAAGTTCTCCATCCACCAAATAGGGACTTGGCACTGCAACCAAAGACTCAATATAAGCATCAATTTTTTTTGCTTGTTCTTCACTAATTTCATGAAACTGTATAAATTTAAAACCAGCTCTATTAGCCACATAACCACTGGCTCTAATTCCTGAAATCATCGATGGAGGAGTTTCTGTAGAAAGTAAAAGACTTTTACAGTTTTTTGAATTACCGACACCATCATTCATTAAATCCCAATTCAATCCATCTGTGCGTCCATCTCCAGGATGACAACCATTGCAGGATTGCCAATTTTGAAAACAATACTCAGCATCGTTAAACATCTTTTCTCCAATCTGAGCCACACTCTCCTTCCGTTCAGGATTAAGTTGATAAGATTTTAACTCTTCACTCTTCGAATCATAAAAATTAATATGATCTGAAAAATAAGTTGGTGCAATAATCATTCCGTCTGCAACAACAAAATTTCGAGGTCCATTACCCTCTAATTTAACTCGTTTTCTGATACCATATAAAAAACGCAGATCGTAATTCAATGCTTTCTTATCGGGATAAGCATTGTATTTTTCCTTTAAAAGAGCATAATCAATAACACTTATTTCATGAGTTCCAGAATGGCTTACATAAAGATTCTTCGAATCACAAGCAACACCCCAAGTACCAGCAGCTCCACGTTCTGCTTCATCAACTACAATAGCACCATCAAAAGTCAAATTCCCCGTATTAACGACACTCACAGCACTTGTATTCATCCAACCTTGCTGTAATTGCGAAGTGGGCACAGTATATCGCCCTAAATTGTGCGATATAAAAAGGTATTTACCGTCTGGCGAAAGAGTCATTCCACGCAACGCATTACTCCCATTTTCTAATTTAATATCCTTTGTCTTTTCAAATTTATTGACATCAACGACTGAAATATCACAACCTACATAATCCAAATCAGCCCGTTGAGCAGGTAAAAAGTTCATGACAAAAAGATGTTTACCGTCTTTGCTCTGAATAACCCCTGTTGGCTCTCTCAGTACCTCAACTTCTCGAACAACTTTCTTTGTCGCAATATCAAATTCACTCACTGAATTATGAAATTTATTACACAGATATATACTTTTTCCATCGTTCGATAAACTGGGGGCATTTACACCACTATGTTTAGACAGTTTAATCTCTTCTACCGCATCTGAAGCTAAATCAACAATCACCAAGGAACTATTAATCTTATCATCAAAACAAGTGACATAAGCTTTATTTTCATGTATCACCAAACCTGTTGGAGAGTTCGGTATATTCCAAGTTTTTACAATTCCCCCCGTCTTTGAAATCTCACTAACACGATTTGTACCCTTACTAGTAATAATTACATGACCATTCTCCTTCATTTTAATGTCGGATATAAACAATGGCTCCGAAGCAATCAAGCCAACTGTAAACATACAGAATGCCATTCCTATCAATAAACCTTTCATACTTTTCATCTGTTTATGATTTTATTTTTTTTAATGTGATATTTTATAACCTAGTTTCCCAGATATTGTAGCTACACATTTTTTTATTAAATCCCCTACTCGATCAAAATCTCCCAAAGGCAAACGCCCTTTAGGAGCTGATATCCAAACACAAGCAATAGCATCACCATAACGATTATAAATAGGTGCACCTATACAATAAACGCCATATATTTCCTCTTCAATGTCAACTCCATACCCCTTCTCTTTTGTCTTTTCTATCTCCTTTAAAAAATCTGCTTCCGCAACAATTGTATTCTCATTAAACTTTATAAACTCTATTGATTGTAACAACTCTGCTTGCCTCTCTGGAGTTTGGTCTGCGAACAACACCTTACCCGGTGCAGAAGCATGTATACATATTTTAGTTCCACTTTTTATGGTAAATGTAAAGTTATGGGAACCTAGTAAATGTTCTAACAAAACAACTTTATCATCGACCAATGCACCAAGCATAACTGATTCTTTCACCTCATCCCTTAAACGGGTCATAGGCTCAATAGCCCTTTCAACCAAATTCTCCTCACCCAAAGCTGCAAGACCTAACTCAAACATTTTTTTTGAGATATAAAAACGATTATTGTCTGCATCTTTCCCAACATATCCCATTTCCAAAAGAGTAGTCAAAATTCTAAAAATCGTTGTTTTTGAATACTCTAATTTGTTATGAATTTCTTGCAAAGTCAAACCATTTCGATTTTTTGACAAGATCTCTAATAACTCCATCACTTTTTCAAGCATTGGAATCGTATATTTATTTACTGACTCTTCTTTCACCCTATACAAACGTTTTCGTTTCGAATATGAAACATTGTTTCATATCAATACAAAGATAAAATAAACTTTTTAAATTCACAAAAACAATCAAACAATAATAAAGTTAAAATTTAATTAATGTTTAATTACATCCATCTAATCTTTACATAGAGATAAATAATCTATAAAAATGATAGCTACCCCTTTCGAAATAGCCATCATTTTTTTATACCAACATCTTTTTATTTTCTTGATTCAAGATCAATATTCAATAGATGTAAATCCTCTATATTAGTTATATCTGTAGAACATTCACCAATCCACCCACTCTCTTGATTCACTCCCGTATAAACTTTTATAAAATCAACACCAGGAAGATTTACTTGCAGCCCTTGACTATTCACAGCCCAACTAATGTCTATAGCTACGTCATCTTCATCATTCATTGCATTGTCAGCATAACCATAACCAAATCTATAAAGAACATAAAATGGATACTCAGAACCTGCTTCTGCCTCATTGATACTATTCTGTGGCAGACAAGTCCCCTTGAACGTTAATTTATCACCCTCAAACCAAGCAGGAAAGTACGATTGGCTATGATACTCATTCTTCTCTTTATATCCTGAATTTCCCTTATTATCCTCCCAATAGACGTATTTCTTAAAATCATCTCCTGCCTCTGGCTCTTTACTTGGACGGTGATAGGTCATTTCATAGTTGGTGTATAGATTTACATTATTTTTTGCGCCAACTGCCTTTTGATACCATAATTCTTTTGTCGGATCATTGTGAGCACTACCCGCTATTTCATACCACTCATTCGCGTCAGGTTTACCATTTTTATTGACATCGTATGCCACCATTATAATACCTGGCTCACAACTTCCTCCTTCTGGAGCATCTGCATCAGGATTACTAAAAGCGTAAAAGGCATTACCTATTATGCGGAAGTCGCGTTTTCCAACCTTATTCTCAATCGTATGATCGAAACCAACAACAACATAACCGCCATAACCACCAAGTGTAATCATGCCTTTCTTATCATTGCCTATAGACTCAAGAACTTTTTTATTCATATCCTCTTGTGTGTCCCCAACCTCATATTCAGGCATAGTGTTTGTATGTTGACCAGGCCCAGGCATATAATCAAAAACTTGGGTGATGTATGCTATTGCATCTTCACTAGGAGGAGTTATATCATCAAACGTAACTGCTAAATCAAATTTGTAATCAAAACTGAGTTCATTTTGTGATACACGTAATACAAGATCGTAGTTTCCTCTAGCTTCACACATATACTCTAGGTTTTTGGTCTGCGCAATTCTCTCCTCACTGATAAACCACTCATAGGTGAGGTTTTCATCAGTAACACTTTCAACTTCAATCCTAAGAAGCTGCCCTACCTTTGCAGAAAAATTACTTATTGAGTTCTTTGCCACCTTTATATCTTCCTTTTGCAAGATATATACTAGTTCTTCTTCGTAGCCATCGCCTGTTTCACAAGACGTAAATGCGATACATAAAACTAGTATCAATAAAATGGAGTAATTTTTAAAATTTAAATATTTCATTGTTTTTCGATTTAATAATTTTTAATTGGTGTCATCATTGCAGGAAACCACATATCTAAATATGCAACATCTTTAGTGTCATATAGAACGCCAAATGATTTCTCTCCGCTTTTAGCATCAAATCCCCATATTCCATTATAAGCTCCACCAGCTCCCCATCCTTTTATGCCTTGACATATTAACTCGTCGCGTTCAGAATCGTAATAAAGTGAAGTACCGTATAAACTGTATCCATCAAAGTCATCTGCTGCTACCAAGAATTTAGAGATAAGCTCTTTGCTGTCTATATCATACTTATAAATCTCCTTGCTCTGTCCCCACGAATCTTTCGTAAAAAAGAAGGTGTTATCTGAAGTAGAGGATGCCCAAGAACACTGTTTCCATGGATTACCTGAAAATGAAATTTTAGCTCCATCAGGTAACGAAACATTTGAAGTTTTTAGATCGCGTGAATTGATTCGGAGTAAAGTATTCCCATTTGATGCCCAAATAGCACCATCTTTTGATTTTACAAAACCTGCCGTCGCAGTTCCAAGTGGTATAGGTTCAGTTGTGGTTGATAAATCATCAACGGGGTATGCAATAGCACCTTGTGAACAGATTATAAAAAGATAAGCATCTGTTACAAATACATTTTTACTACCTACTGATCCTTTTAAAATTTCACTTCCCATCGTAAAATCTGTTAGATTGACAAGATATGCACCTTTGCTTGTTGTCAGTACACCAAGTTCAGGATTTATTCCTGCAAATGCACGCCCCTGTCCTGGTATGGTTTTAATAGCCTTTATTAAGGCTCCAGTTGATGCATCAAATTGAGAAAAGGAAACTCCTACTTGCGTATATGGAGCGACATTATAGAGTTTACCAGCCCAGTTTGAAATATTTTGATTGCTAGCTCCAAAAGAAGTATAGTCTCCTACAATAAAACGAGTGACAGTGTCCTCGCCAAAAATATGTTTGTTAATACCACGAGTACTCTCAGAAGCAGTCATATTCGGTTCATTGAGTATATATAGCCCTGATGAGCTATACACTTTTGAACGAACCTCATCACTCAAATTCTCTCCCGTTTCAGAGTAATAACCTTTCATTGCATACTTTATGGTATATTCTCCTGCCTTTTCGGGTGTAAAATTAAATTCTACTCCCGTAGCACGTTCTTCACCATTGACATACCACTTGATGATACCCTTTGCTTTATCTGTATCGGAAGGATCATTTAAATTAATCCAATACTTTTGTTCTACATTAAATGGAGTTTCGTTGTAATACAAATTGTCAGATACAATAGCAATTTTATCTTCTGTGGGAATGACTGCTACCGTTAAGTCAAATAGATAATCAAAACGAACCTCTTTGTTCTGACCCACTTCTAACTTTAACTCGTATTGAGCTGGTGCTTTATCCACTACATATTGCAAGTTTTTTTCTTTCGAAATGGTATCTCCGTCCAATGTCCAAAGATACGCAATACCTTCATCCGATACACTCGTCACTTGAATAGCGATTTCTCCATCGGGCATAACTGCAATATCTAGACTTTCCCTGTTAAAAGTAATATCACCCTTTTGTAAAAAGTAAGATTCAATATCGTCGTCCTTTTGACAAGCGATTAGTGTCAGCAGTGCTGACAAAATAAAAATAATTGGTTTTTTCATGTGTTAAAAAATTGATTCATATTAATTGATTGGTTTTATTTTTTTAGTTGTGAAGACAAGGTGAGCTGGTATATCACCCGTTGTTACCGACCATTTACGCACGCCATTCGTAGAATAACAGTGTAACTTTCCAGGTGTAACATAGTTCTTGGCATCAGTGACAAAAATCTCTTTTGTTTTTGGATTTACTGCCACACCGTAAGGGATTTTTATCTCTTTTTCCGTTCCATCTTTTATAAAGTTTCGATCCACAATCGCCTTACTTTTCGTATTGATTATAGCATAAGAAGTTGTATTTTCAGCAGTTGAGTGGTTCCACTCTGTACTATATACATATATCGAATCTCCAGATATGGTCATATTGCTATTTGCCAAATCAAACTCCTCTGTCACTTGATCCGTTTTACTATCTATCACAAATATTTTTGAGGGTACATCATAATAATCTCCCCTTGATGACACCCATATATTTCCGTATCTATCAAGCTCTAAGCGATGAAGATTAACAGCAACCTCTATCTTCTTTATCTCTTTAAAAGTATGGAGATCAATAACAGAAACGGTCTTATCGTAATTCGGAGCTCTATATCCCCCAGAGTTGGCTACATACAATTTATGATCGACTACAAGCATCTCCTCGGGTTGATACCCCACGATACATTCGTCAACAACTTTCAACGTTGCTGTATCAACTTTAGCTACATATCCTAATCGAGCATTAGGGTCTATTTGCACTGGTCCTGCATAGGAGCTGACATAAGCATATTCATCTTTAAAAGTGATATATCTACAGTTTGGAATAGAAACCACATCGATATGTTTTACAGTTTCTACATCCATCACTTCCAATATATTAGAGCAATTTATAACAGCATAAAGTCTGTTTCCATAAATTTGAATATCATTACCAACATCCCCCAGTTCTTTCACAACATGCGGGTTGCGTTCAGCATAAATGTTTTTGTGATATATCCCCGATGCGTAGTCAAAATAGTCAATACTTGCTTTATTACTTCCCATATTTCCCTCATTAAGGAGGTAGAAACCTTTTACATCCTCACTACTGTTTCCATCCACAACATCTGTCGGTGTAGATGGTGTAACACCTTCCATATACTTGCTATCTCTACAAGAGGTGGCAAGCAAAAATAGGAGTAAACACATCCATTGCTGTTTTCTCATAATATAATATTTAGTTTTAGTTTATAATTAAATCCTGGCATGGGATAGCACTGCACAACTTCATACGCTTGATTAAATACATTATTTGCCTCTGCTGTTATTCTCATTTTCACGCCTTTAATCCCGATACTTTTCGATAAAGAAATATCATTTGTATACCACCGTTGAGCATAATTTTCAGGAATGTTAGCCACTGCTTCGTATCGTTCTCCCGTATAGATAAAACTATAATTCACATCCCAATCTCGATAACTTAATCCCAAAATAGTTGAACCACTATGCCAAGGTGTATATGGTATTTGTCCGCCATAATAGTCGTCTATAGGATCTGTAAAATCTTGCGCCTTTTGATAGGTATAGCTTAAGCGAGTGTTTACATCTACATTTCCAAATCTAAAATATCCTTGGGTAGCTATATCTACTCCTCGTATCTCTACATAACCAAGATTGAGCATTGTCCAACGGAATTGGTTAGAAGTAGGCATAGCAATAATCTTATCCTCCACTTCATTATAGTAGGCAT
Source organism: uncultured Odoribacter sp. (assembly GCA_947039985.1). Classification (GTDB taxonomy): domain Bacteria; phylum Bacteroidota; class Bacteroidia; order Bacteroidales; family Marinifilaceae; genus Odoribacter. Next base: position 1,988 of record CAMRAP010000033.1, on the reverse strand, counting down.
CCGCCTGAAATTCCAATCGCTTAAACCAGCTCTTTGTTAAATTTAGACCATATGTAGCTCCTATATTATATTGATTTGTATACTCTGGATTGAGGTATTTATTTCCAATAAATGTGTAGTATAAATCATTGAGTGTAGGCATCCGAAAAATGGATTTATAGAACGCTCTTAGGTTTAGGTCAATGCGCTTGATGGGTTGAAAAGAAAGAACCAAAGTAGGTGTAAATATATCTTTATCTCCTGCACCACTACCTGCTGTTTCTGTTTTTTCAGAAACATAGGTATGCAACAGACTGGCTTGTAGTTTAAAACGATCAAAGACAATGGAAGTAGCCACCGAATTAAGCAGTGTGTATCGCTTGGGATAAGCAAAATTCACTAAATCAGCATCCAATGTATTTCGCTGAAAATCAGTAGATAAAGATGTGCTCCACCAATTGAAAATAGTAAACATGTTTGCTAATGAAAAATAGGTCTCCCGTTGGTGATAACGATTATCTATATACATGGTTGACACATCTAATCGAGGGTCAGATAAATAGTGTAAATAGTCATAAGCATACTTAGCGTTAATAAGCAAACGGTACACTGAGCCAAAATTCTGTCGCAAAGAGCCTTGAACAAAAAGATTTTCATCCCATTGCCTATCTTGATTCTTAAACATGCCCGGTTCTTCACGAACAGAAGCTCCAGGATAACCTCGTTCAGAGTTGTAATAGTAAAGCTTTGCTTTCCAATCGCCACGATTCAAACTTCCGAACAATCCACCTTCAATACGCAGAGTTGTCACATCTCCATTCTTCCGAAGCTCAGTTGTGTCGTAGCCATTCTTTTTTGCATAACGAAACTTGTACTCCCCAGATGTATAGAGATATTCAGCACTAAAAGAGCTGCTTAACCTATCAGTTATGCGATATTCCCAAAGCACGGATGGATTGATGGTATGAAAAGAACCACCTTTAACAGCCAAATTTAGATTATAAGGTCTATCTCCTTCAAAAAAAGGAGTACGTGTTTTCATATAGATAGCACTAGCCGAAGCAAAGTCTTTTGCAGGCTGAAAAATGGCACTTTTTTGTCCATTATACATCGATATAGCCTCCATGTTATCAAGGGAAAAGCGACCTAGATCAACCACTCCATTTTGAGCATTGCCCAACTGAATTCCATCATAAAAGACACCAACATGGTGACTCCCCATGCTTCTTATATTAATGGTTTTTAAACCACCTATTCCACCATAATCCTTGATTTGTACGCCCGAAAAGTATCGTACAGCATCTGCAACTGAGTATACACTCAACTTTTTCAACTGTTCACCATATAGCTCTTGAACAGGGATCACCTCTTTAGGCCTTCTATGTCCAATCACCACAACATCATCTATTTCAAACACTTTTATCGTATCTGCTACTGTTTGGCATACAGTAACTTTACAGATGATTAAAAAAAATAAGCCTAATACTATTTTTTTAATAAAAAAACACTCCATACTCATTGCCCGTTCGTTTAAAGTTAACTAATGGACTACGGGCAAGAATTACTTCGAAATAAGTATAAAGGGGATAATTAATAGATACACCTTTGACAACTGTATTCGCAGACTTTTTACCCGAAAGTCATTAAAATAAATGTACAAAGGCAGGTCTTCTGACTCATTCCTACTTTAACGCCTTCCCAGCTTAAAAAGCCAGTGGCAAAGGATGTTAAAGCATATTATCCCAAATTGGGAGGAACTTACAGCAGCGGGAACTGTTCGGGATTTACACCCGATTCCCATTTTAATTCTTCGTGGAAATTCATCCACGATACAGAAACCAATGCAAATGCAAAAATAGTATATTTTTTTACTTTAAAATAATTATTTGCAAAAAAATAATAACAATTCACATGAAATTAAATTTTAATGCTTCGGGGAACTATAAAAAAATGGCTACCCTTTCGAGGTAGCCATCATTTTTATAAATCAGCAAATTTTATTTCTTTGC
>CAMRAP010000032.1 GCA_947039985.1 uncultured Odoribacter sp. | reverse complement strand
AAGAATAGTAAGAATCAACGAACGATTCTTACTATTCTTGTATTATCCTATAATCAACATATCTCCCTCTCTTTTTTTAAATCAAACTAGAGCTAGAAGGCTTATTTAAGTCTCAAAATCCTTATTTCTTACTTCTAAACAAGAATAAACGACGTTTAATATTGTCGTTTGTCTACGTCTAAACTAACGCGCAGAGATAGAGGTAATTTCTTTAATTTCAAAACTTTACGTATTTTCATAAAACACCACACTGTAACTAATATTAAACGTCATTTATTCACGTTTTATTCTAAGATATCCACCATTTTTTTTGAAAATTGTAGAAATCCCCTATGTTTGTATCATTAAACACAGGGGATTACCAACATAATTCTCATTTTATAACTCTTTCTAGTTTTCAAAAATTTCAGGATAAATAGCTGAAAGATTAAATCTATCTCCACTTTCTTCTGCAAGAGAAAGATATCTACTCGCCAACTCCTTTACTATTTTATCATATTTTTTCTGACCATATAAATTATTAACCTCTTCTGGATCCTTTTTTAAATCAAACAGATAAACCTGCTTTGCCTTAGGGATAAAGAACAACTTGTATCTATCATTTCTGACCATTCGCTGCAAGTTCATATAAGCTCCATAAACACAATCTCTCTTAGCATCTACTTTTTTATTCTTTATGATATCCAATTGTGAAACATACTCTACACCTTCTGGTGTTTCTACTCCTATCAAATCATAAATTGTGGGTACTAAATCCTGAAGATACACCAATTGATCTCTGCTCTCTCCTTCTGGTAATCCACATCCTGCAAACACCAAAGGCACCTTCATACTGTGATCATACATACTCTGTTTTCCCACCAATCCATGCTTCCCTAGAGCTAAGCCATTATCAGCTGAAAAAACAATCAATGTATTTTCAAGCATACCATTCTTCTCCAAGGCTTCAAATATTCGACCTATCTGTGCATCCATATGCGTTATTATTGCATAATATTCTTGAATATGCTTCTTGATAGAATACGCTGTTCGTGGATAGGGAGCTAATTTTTCATCTCTTAAACTTTTAGGACATCCCATTTCATTTAAATATGGATGAATAGACAAATATGATTTTGGTAGTTTTATTTTATCTAGATCATACATATCCACATACTCCTTAGGCGCTTGTCTTGGATCGTGTGGAGCATTGAATGCACAAGAAATGAACAATGGCTCCTTTGAATTTTTGTTTTCATTCAAATAGTCTATGGTCAGGTTAGCAAGCACTTCACTCCAGTGTACATTCCCTTCTCCTGCCCAAAATCCACCAATACTTGTATCCCATGGAATCCATGCAGTATCACCTACTGAAAGAGGACGGTTATATGAAGATTTCACCGTCCCTGGCATACCAGGTCTTATGGATTCTGCTTCATCAAATATTTTGTTGGCTGGCAATGTAGGTACATGCCATTTACCTGAATGATACGTTTTATAACCTGCCTCCTTCATAACACTTGTCCATACTTGCCCATTAGCAGAGACCTCTTTATACCTATTTTTCTCTGCATGATGAGTATTCCACAAATACAAACCAGTAAACAATTGAGCCCTACTTGCCATGCTTATCGCTCCATGCCAACCGCCCATATTATATGTATTATTAAAACTCACCCCTGATTTAATGAGCTTATCCATATTAGGAGATATAATCTCTTTATTTCCCAAAGTATTCAAACCATCAAAGGTCAAATCATCCACAAAAACAAATAACACATTTGGCTTCTGCACACTTAAATCAGTCTGGCTTTGAGCATCTCCATTATACGTTCCTAAAATGGAACTACTCATACATAAGCTAGTAAATAATAATTTGTTCATCATCTTATTTATTTATCTAATTTTAGGTGAATTATACTGTTTTTCTAATCTCTCCAATTCAGAGAACAACTCTTTTGTTATCTTCTCTGTTCCTACTTGTCCATAAATATTATTCATTTCAGAAGGATCATTTTTCAGATCATAAAGTTCCCATGCATCCACATCTCCATAGAAATATATTAATTTATACCTGTCTGTTCTAACTCCATAATGTTTGTTTACACTATGCTCTGAAGGATGTTCATAATAATGATAATACAAACCTTTACGCCATTTTTTAGCTTTTTTACCCTTCAAAAGAGGTAATAATGATTCACCATGCATATCCTTAGGCACCTTAACTCCTGCAATATCCAAGAATGTAGGAGCAAAATCTATATTTTGAACCAATTGATCACAATCTCCATTTTTACCATTAGGCATCCTAATAAGAAGAGGGGTTCTAAAAGATTCTTCATACATAAAACGTTTATCAAACCACCCATGCTCACCCATGTAAAATCCTTGATCTGAAGTATAAACAACAACTGTGTTTTCTGACAACTTATTCTCTTCTAAATAATCTAGAACTCGTCCTATATTTCGATCGACAGAGGTAATTACTCGCAGATAGTCTTTCATATATTGTTGATACTTCCATTCAGCAAGCGCTTTTCCTGAAAGATTAGCTTTTTTGAATTTTTCAATCACTCGGTCATAATGACGATCCCAAGCTGCCTTTTGAGCTGGATTCAATCTTGTGTACATTCTACGACCAGCATTTTCTAAGCCCTTACTATCAGAATGTATCTCATTTTCCTTGTCAGCAAGCTTCAAGTCATAAATAAGATCCATATCCTTATCAATACTCATCTTCTGATTCTGTGCAGCTACACGACCTTCATAATTGTCGTAAAAATTTGCAGGAATAGGAAATACAGCGTCTTTATACAAGGACAAGTCAACAGTATCAGGCATCCATGTTCTATGTGGTGCCTTGTGATGAAGCATCAGACAAAAAGGCTTTGCTTTTTTATCGCGTGAACCTAACCACTCTAATGCTATATCTGTTGTTACATTGGTTGCATATCCACTACTCTTTACTCTTTTTCCATTATCAATAAAAGGAGTATTATAATAATCTCCTTGTCCAATTAAAATCTTCCAATAATCAAATCCAATCGGATCAGTTCCAAGATGCCATTTACCAATAACTGCTGTTTCATAACCTGCTTTTTGAAGAAGTTGAGGAAAAGTCTGTTGACTACCATCAAACTGATCAGAATTATCCATAAATCCATTCACATGGCTATGTTTTCCTGTCATAACACAAGCCCTACTTGGCCCACTTATAGAATTCGCTACAAATCCCTTGGTAAAACGCATTCCCTCATCAGAAATTCGATCTATATTTGGCGTTTCTATATAACGATTATCATAAGCACTAATTGTCTGATAAGAGTGATCATCACTCATAATAAACAATATATTCATCGGCTTTTTCTCTTCTGAAAAACAACTCAATGACAATAGAGACAGCGTTGATACATTGATATATGTTCCAACTATTGGTTTGATTTTTCTGGTATTCATCATAATATTTATTGTTAAATTAATTTCCGTTTAAATCTATAGTCCATCCTTTTTTCACTTTTTCATACGATCGTGTACCATATTCTTCCCCTTCAAAAGATTTTTTAAAACTTCCCCTTTCTTCTTTTTGCAAGCTTGAAAGACACTTAACCTCTTTGGGGTATTTATTGGATAGATCATTTTTCTCACTAGGAAATCCCGACAAACTAAGTACTAATAATGGATAAGTTAGAGTTTTCTTTGCTCTCATTTGTTTTTAATTTTCCAATACCTCCATCCAAAAGAGTTGTTTCCAAGGATACTGTCCATCATTTTTTTGTGGAACACCAGCTGTACTGCGACCATTTTCCACATATTTGACCATTATCTCCCGAAGTCTTTCTACCCTCTTTGGATATTTCTCTGATAGATTTTTTTTCTCTGATGGATCTTTTTTGATATTATATAATTGAACAAGCGGTAAATCTGTCACTTCTTTAGAATTAGGCCTAGGTGCACTCCAACCTCCTGAACTGGGTGATAATAGTAACTTCCAATCCCCTTTACGAATAGTAAATTCGCCATTTATAGAGTGATGAACGGTCGCTTCACGAATAGGAGCAACATCTTTCTTTGCAACAATAGCTGGCAATAAATTATAGCTATCTTCCGCTTCATAATCTTCTAATTTATAAGCCGCTAAATCAGCAAAAGTAGCCATAAAATCAACCAAACAAATAGTCTGATTTACATGATGAGGTTTTGCTCCTCCTGGCCAACGAAGAATACAAGGCACACGATGCCCCCCTTCAAATAAATCTGCTTTATGCCCCCGATAAATAGAGTTTGGATAGTGATCTTTACTAATCAATTCCTTCATATCTGCAGCAGGACTACAACCATTATCTGTTGTAAAAACAACTAAGGTATTTTCATCTACACCAGCATCTTTTACTGCTTGTAGTACACGCCCCACCATAGCATCAACCATTAAAACAAAATCACCATAGGCATTAATTCCAGACTTTCCTTGAAACTCTTTCACAGGAAGTACTGGAGTATGTGGAGCTGGCAAAGGCAAATATAAAAAGAAAGGTTTCTCATCCTTTGCTCTCTCTTTTATATAGTTGCATGATCTAGTTATAAAATTAGGAAGAACATCCTCGTGCACAAAATCTGCAGCAGTAGGACCTTTACGCCACCAACTCATTTTCCCCTTATTCACAGTTGAACGATTAGGTAAAGCGGTCGGTTGATCATTTTCGATATACACATAAGGTGGCATATCCAACGAACCACTAAAACCATAATAATAATCAAAGCCCCTCGTTGTAGGTCCATTTGTAATGGGTTTCGAAAAATCGACACTACCAATTCCAGCTTCTATATTATTCCAATCCCAACCTAAATGCCACTTCCCTATCCCCGCAGTATAATACCCTTGAGCCTGTAACATGGAAGCCATTGTAGTACGGCCTTTTTTTATCAAAGCTTTTGAATAACCACTCAACACTCCATTTTTCAACGTAGAACGCCAATTATAACGACCTGTCAATATACCATAACGCGTCGGTGTACTAACAGAAGAACTTGAATGAGCATCTGTAAAAACAACCCCCTCACTAGCCATTTTATCTAAATACTCTGTCTTCAATTTAGAATTAGCATCCAGGTAAGAAACATCACCATACCCCATATCATCTGCCAAAATAAAGATAATATTGGGACTCTTTTCTTGAGCAATACAAGTTATACCCAAAAATGCGCTTAAAACACTACTTATTATTTTTTTATCGTTCACTCTAATTTATTTTTATTGATTATCTAATTCCATAAATATTTTATTCACATATCTAAAAGCATTATTCACACGAGTAATTACTTTTTTATCAAATACTTACAACAAACTTACACCAGCATAAGCAATGATATTTTGGAGAAGTATTTTATCTCAAAAATAACTTATCTTTTTTAAATATAATCATTTAAGTCACAAAATAATAATTTTTCAAGGACTAGCACTTTTCATAAAACTCATACAATCCTTTTCGTATTATCGTGCTTCTGGAAAATTTTCACTATACAAAATAGCTTGTTTTGATACTTTTAGTTTTCCATCTTCAACCCATTTAGGTCCCCTAGCACTAAGGTGAACAAGCATCGCCTTTCTCATCTTCTCAAGCACTTTATCATACTTTTTACTCGTGACAAAATTTTCTTTTTCGTAAGGGTCTTTTTCTAAATCAAAAAGCTCTTCAGCTCCCGTCGCACGATTCCATACATATTTGATTTTTCCATCGGTCAACGCCATCCAATAGTTTGTTTTCCAATAGGCTGTGGCATGTTCAAGATCTAAAAACTCTCTCCATTTTGGTTTTTTGCTTTGAAAGAGAGGCAACATTGAACATCCATCCATTTTTTCAGGCTGCTTAATTCCTGCAAATTCAAGGAATGTTGGCAAAATATCTCGAATTTCTACAGGATAATCAATCTCTTCGCCTGCTTTCACAACTGTTTTTGTATCCTTCGGTAATTTAACAATAAAAGGTATAGCAGAAGAACCCTCATAAGCATAAGTTTTTCGCCATAAATGATGATCTCCCAACATATCACCATGATCAGATAAAAATACAATGATAGAGTTATCGTATAAGCCTCGCTCTTTAAGGGCAGCTACAATACGTCCCACTTGTTCGTCTACAAAGCTTATCGATGCATAATAGTGGCGACGAGAATTAATGGCATAATCATCTCCAAATGCCCCAATAGCAGCCGTTTTATCTCGAGAATTGTCTACCTTTGTCTCTTTCCACTTTTCCGGAACCCAATCACCAACAACGGGAGCTGGAATATCAACACCTTCATACATACCTAAAATTCTTTGTGGGGGATCATAAGGACTATGAGGACGAGCAAATGAAACTTTCAGCAACAAAGGCTTCTCTCCTGAAAAATTATGAATAGTACTTACAGCCACATCCCCTGTCCAAGTTGTTGGGTGTAACTTTTCCTCCAAAGCGTAAACTCCAGCTCGATGAGAATTCCACTGTATTCCAGTCTTGTCGGGATTTTGACCAAGTGCAACAGAATGAAACCATTTGCGATAATCACTCATAAAAAAATCATCATCCACTCGACCACTTTCGTCATTTATGACAACCTCAAATCCTTGTGTATTATTTTGAGGATAAAAGTGCATTTTACCAATACCACATGTTTGGTAACCGACCTCTTTTAACAGCTTAGGCATTGAATATTGATAATTGACAGCTTGTTTACCATAACCTAACATACCATGATTCCAAGGAGACATACCTGTAAGTAGTCCTGCACGTGCTGGAGTACTACTTGGAGTTGATGAATATGCAGCAGTAAAAAGATTTCCATCTGATGCAAGACCATCGAGATTTGGTGTAATTACCGCCTTATTAACACAGCCCAAAGCATCGAAACGATGCTGGTCTGTCATGATAATAATCAAATTTGGCTTTTTTAATTTTATCTCTGCACTTGCAGGGACAAGAGATAAAGTAGACAAAAGTCCAAGTCCATAATTCAGTCCTATTGTTTTCATTCTAATTATAATTTTACGTAATCTTAGCTATATTCTAGCCTTACCTCACAAATATTCGTTTACTTCATTCATCGATTTAAAATCAATCAAATAGAGGTTTTAACTTGTCAAAAGAACTGACGTGCTTATCTCTCAAGTCTGTTAATTCTTTTATAATATCAGGATATCTAGAAGATATATCCCAGTGTTCACCTGGATCTACATCAAGATTATAAAGTAAAGGACGGTCTAGCTTCTTTTTAGCCTTCCCTCCATATGCTGCTTGGGTAAACAAATGCATCTTATAAGCACCTTTACGTATGGCATATAGCTCTCCACCTCTATAAAAATAAAACACTTCTCTAGGGGATACATCTTGTCCATTTAAAACCTCTTTCAAACTATAACCATCTAAAATGTCTGTTTGATGAGAAGTAACATTTGCATATTCACAAAAAGTAGGCAAAAGATCAAGCGTACTACCCATTTCTGAAATAACAGCAGGCTCTATATCTGCCCCCCAAAATATAGCAGGAACACGGAATCCACCTTCATAAGTAGAAGCTTTACCATCTTTCAACAAACCAGCACTTCCCCCATTCTGACGATAAGATAGCCAAGGTCCATTATCTGATGTAAATATTACAATTGTATTTTTATCTAGTTTATATTTTTTCAGTGCAGAAACTATTTGCCCTACACTCCAATCTATTTCCTCCACAGCATCTCCATACAAACCTCTACGGGAAGAGTTCTTAAAAGAGGTGGAAGCATAAATAGGAATATGTGGCATCGGATGTGCTAAGTAGAGAAAAAAAGGCTCTTTTCTATTCTCTTTTATAAAGTTAGTTGCGTAATCTGTAAAACGTTGCGTAAAATTAGATTGTTCAGGATCATACTCTATAATTTTATCCTGATCATAAAATGGAAGTTTATGCTTATAATTTTTATTTCCTAACTTCAGTTGCTCTTTTTTACTCATATCATTTGAGTAAGGTGTTCCATAAAAATAATCAAATCCATGATTCAAGGGAAGATTATTTTCAAGGTGTCCTAAATGCCATTTTCCAACACAAGCAGTTGTATAATTTGCCTCTTTTAAATAAGTCGCAATAGTCTGTTCCTCCATTGGTAAGCCATGGGGAGAATTTGGGAAAAGCACTCGTTTTTTATCTCCATACATACCTGTCCTTACACCTAATTTCCCGGTAAGAAGCCCTGCTCTACTTGGAGATGATACTGATGCAGATACATAAAAACTAGTCCATTTTTGACCTTCTATAGCCAATCTATCTAGATTAGGTGTTTGTATTGTGGGATGTCCGTAACAAGATAAATCACCATAACCTAAGTCATCGCAAAAAATAACAATAATATTTGTTTTTTCTCTCACAGCTGCATGACTTAATAGTGATAAGCCAGAGCTAAAGGACAAAATCAACCATGACGTTTTATTCATAATCTTTTATATTTGACTATTCGCTAAAAAAATCCTTTACAATTCGACGATATCCCTTAGCATTAAGGTGTAAGCCATCGTTTTGATAGAAAGACACATCAACTTTTTTTCCATTTGTTAGCAATAACAGACCAGGGTTTCCAAAAAGGACACCCTCTCCTTTCGCCATTTTTTTAATTGATTTATTTATCTTTTCTATTTCACGCTCTTTTGAACGCATTGGAAAAATTCCACAAATTTTTAATTCAGCATTAGGTTGACGCAATTTTATGGCTTGTATAAGCGTTCTAATCCCCTCAACAATATCATTTTCGGAATCTTTACTATTCATATTATTAATTCCAATTGCAACAATAATTCTCTCTGAATCATAGCCATCTAGTGCTCCATGATAAACTCTCCACAACACATTTTCGACTTTATCCCAACCTGCACCCATGTTTATGACAGCTTTCCCTTTCGTCATCTCATCCCAACTATCACCACCACGCATACAAGGATAACCCACACTTTGAACACCACCCCATTGATGCATAATTGAATTACCGAATACAACCACTTTCGGATTTTCCTTTTTCACACTTGATAAAACATCAGCATGCCGCTCTCTCCAATTGTATGAATCACGCTGTTGAGTTACTGCTTTTTGTGTCGAAAACTCCCCTTTTGGCATATACAACACCTCTCGAATCATCTTTATATAGGCATCAGAATAGGCTCTCATGCCATAATCTGAGGGATGTACCCCCTCAACCGTTCCATCATTTGGCATTGCTATATCATCATAGGTCAGATGATGTAAATTCGAATATCCCATCTCCAATAACTTTTTATAAGCGGCTAAATTTGCCTCATTACTTATCTCTGCCTTATTTGCCTCATTAATCATCATTTCTGAATGTGGATAACCCAAATGATCTGCCAATATAATGGGTACATTCGCTTGCGATTTTCGAATATCTTGAACAGCATTTACCGTGAGTGCTGTAATTTTAGATTTTTTATACCGAACCATATTTGGCAAGCAATCTAAAATAATCAATTTTGCAGGAGTTGTCTTAATAACATCAAGTATTCCTTTCTCTAAGAGCCCATTACCCGAAAATCCTAAGTTTACAAGTGGTATTTTTAACTCTCTTCTCACAATAGACGTCCAAATCATTCCTGGGCGAGAAGCACATGCTCCTTGCGTAATTGATGTACCATAAACAATGATAGGAAGTTCATCAGTGGGATTTGAAAATTTGAAAGATGCTTTCTCATCAACACCTATCTGTAATGATTTCACCGTGTTATAAGGAGGAAGGTCTAACTCATATTCGAAACCTTTATTTTTAGCTATTGGCGAGTAGTTATATACAATAGTATCCCCAAAACTACGTTTTGCACCACACCATTTTATCCTTCCATTCAGATCTGTTGCATATAAATCTAATCCACTTTTCCCTGTTGCAGGCATATGGTTCATTGAATGTCCCTCTACCACAACATATTTGATAACAATCTTTGTTGAATTCGTATGAAATTTTAGACTTTGTCCTGCTGCATTATGCGATAAATTCCAAACAGCAGCTCTCACATTGGACTTAATAACATCAGGAAGTCGGTGATAATAATTCGAACGATCCTCTCTTTGCATCAGCTGTCCATGCAATTGACCACCATCTACTTCAGGCTTATACCAACTTGTCTGTGCATGACAAACAGTAGACAATACAATTAATAATGCAAATACAATATTCTTCATCCGATTTTATAAAAAAAATAATATGTTTATTTCTCCCCTAGTGGGCACACCTTTCTATAATAACATACCTTCAGCTACTTTCTTCGATTCTTCAGCAGATTTCAATTGTTCTAATAAACAAAGGGCTAACTTTATGGCATAGCTAGCCCCTTTAGCCGTAATCACATGACCATCCACCACAACCCCATCCTCAGAAAATTCAAAGTTGGCTGAAAAATATGTTTCGAGATTAGGATAACAAGTTAGACGCAACTTATTTTTGAGTTTTAATTGTCCCAACACCAAAGCAGGAGCAGCACAAATTGCTGCAATATATCCACCTTTATCATACTGTTTCTGCAAAAGTTCCATCAACACCACACAATCTCCTAAATGCTTCGAACCAGGCATCCCTCCTGGAAATATCAAACACTCAGCCTCTTCTGTGGTGATCTCATCCAAAGTTAAGTCAGTAGTAATCTCTATCCCATGCGAACCTACTACCTGTTTTTCGGTTGAAATAGAAACAGTCTTAATATCTACACCTCCTCGTCTCAAGATATCAACAACCGATATTGCCTCTATTTCTTCAAAACCATTAGCTAAAAAAAGAAAAGTTTTTTTCATATACCTTTTTTATCATCATATGGAATATAACGATCACATTTACGCTATTACCAAACAACTATAATTTAATAAATCGCTTGTTTCGATACAACATCCATATTACCCAATAAATTAGTAATGAATTCCCAATAGCAAGTACTACTGAGTACCATCCTTCAGGTAGCCAATACCCTACTCCATAAAGAACACGATCAGTAATTCCAGAGAAATTAAAATATTCACCTAAAGCATATGCAACAATAGCATTTAAACCAATTACTCGAAAAGGAAATACCCAACGTTTCAATCCACATATATCCACAAGCCAATAGAATAATGCCAAAAGTAATATTGACCATCCACTTGATAATAACACCATAGATGGAGTCCATATTGTTTTAACTATTGGAATCCAATGACTTAATATCCATGCTCCAACAAGCATAGTACCTCCAAATATTATCAAGCGTAACAATGCTTGTCGAGCATTTCGACTCATTAATAATATTTCACCAGCAAAGATTCCAGTCATTGTTGTTACAATAAATGTCAAGGAACTAAGTATCCAAGTATAGCCATACCAAGTAGAAAAACTCCAGCCTCCATTTTCCCAAGAAACTCCATCTCTAAAGCGTCCTAATACAACACGATCTATATATTCTGCCATATTGTTTGGAAAAACATAACTCCCATCTCCAAAATTCACACCCCACCCTTGAGAGGAACAGCAAGTCATAACAAGCCAATAAATTGCCAGTAAAGCAA
>CAMRAP010000031.1 GCA_947039985.1 uncultured Odoribacter sp. | reverse complement strand
AAAAGTATGTAGGTTGTTACACGTGACATAAACCTTAGCCCCTTTTATTGCAGGTACATTTTTGACTATATTTCTAAAATCATATCCAACGGTGAGGTTGTTTATTCTTAAGAAATCGGCATCGTGCATATAAATATCTGATACATAGCTATTATTGCGATTAGATTTACTACTTAAACGGGGTAGGCGATTAGAGGTCCCCTCTCCATGCCATCTTCCAAATATCGCTGTCGTATAGTTTTGCTCAGGCGAACCTATCGAATTACGATAAGATTGCATTACTTGCATACCATACTTTCCTGCTAATGTAGTATTAAGGAATATACCTTTCCATTCAAAATTCAATTGAATACCTAATTCAAAATCTGGATTCGGTTTTCCTAATTTTGTCTTGTCTTGATCGTCAATAAGACCATCTTCATTTAAATCTACAAATCTAATATCTCCAGGACGAATGTCAGAGAAGTATGAATCTCCATCTTTATTTACATAAGCATCTGCTTCAGCCTGATTCTGTATTATTCCATCCGTTTTGTAGCCATAGAAATAACCAATAGGATTGCCAACTTCAACTCTTGAAACATAACTTGCACCTTCAGCTAAAATATCTGCTGGACCAGTAATGATACCCTCTTCATTGGCGATTCGTGTTACTTCATTCTTATTAAAAGAGCCACTAAGGCTAACTCCATATTTGAAATCGCTTACTTGATCATTCCATCCTAAAAATAGTTCAACTCCAGAGTTTTTAATATCACCACCATTGACAAAAGGTGCAGATGCCCCAGAGGTCCCCATGATAGGAGCCTTAACCAGCCAATCTTTAGTCATTTTTTTATACCAATCAAAGGTGAAATTAAGGCGAGAACTAAAAAATCTTGCATCTAGACCCAAGTTTAACTGCTCTGATGTCTCCCAAGTAATATCTGGATTTGCAATGTTTTCTGGAATCGCAGTTGTTGTTGAAGTTACTTTGTCATTGCCAAAGAAGTATCCATTATCAACATACTCTATATTTGAGGTGTATATGAAGTTAGGGATGTTTTGATTACCATTTTGTCCCCAACTAGCACGTAGTTTACCAAAAGATAGAATATTGTTGTCTTTTTAGAAACTCTCATCACTGAATACCCATCCAGCAGAGAATGATGGAAAGTATCCCCATCTATTACCCTCTGCAAAGTTTGATGAACCATCAGCACGCATAGTTACGTCTGCAATATACTTGCCACTATAATTATAAGATAAACGTCCCATATAAGAAAGCAATCCACCGCCACCAGCAGCTCCATCTCTACCTGAAATTAAACTAGCCGTACGAACTAGCTCAGCATTATCTAAATATGCATTATCAGCTGATCCAAAAGCAGTGTTCTGTTTTATACCACTAACATTTATATTTAATTCATTTTTAATCATCTCTTGTCCTAATAAAGCTTCAAGATGATGATCTCCAATATCGTGTTTATATGAAACGGTATTCGTCCAAGTATAATCAGTTCCTTGAGTCATTTGTTGAAATACCTGATCTTCATCAAAAGAATCACCTGTACCGCCCCCTATAGCATATGCAGGTCGGTAAGTTCTTGAATGTCCAAACCAAACATTCAAACCAAAAGACGATCTTACAATAAGATTTTTGATGGGCTGCACCTCTGCATATAGATTTCCTACGATACTATTATCTTTCCCCCAACTATCATTACCACGGTAGAACATTTGAGCAATAGGATTTACTTGGTCCACATCAATACCATCCATGGATGGTGTAAATCCATAAGGATTTGGTGAATCTGCCCAATATGCAGGCATTAATGGTGATTGAACAATAGCATCATGCAAATCATTAAAATAGATATCATCTGTAGCAACAGATTTTCTTTCAGAATTTGTATAGGTAAAGTTTTCTCCAAACTTCACGATATCATACGAACTGTTTTTTAAAAGAATAAATTCAGTATTCATCCTAGCTGTGATTCTTTGATAGCCTGCATCAATAATATCTTCTCCAATAATACTTGCTTGGTCAAAGTAAGAGAAACCAAATGAATAATTCATATCTTCTTTACTTCCAGCGATATTGATCGAATGGTTTTGAATAGGAGCATTTCCGCTACTTATTTCATCTACCCAATCCGTTCCTTTCCAACCATTTCCTAACATTTCCCAAACATCATCTCCGAGTTTGGTACCTAATCCTTCTGTTTGACCGTTAAGCCAAGTATTATTTTGTAGAGTAGCTTCCCAATTCGTTAAAGATAATCCATCATTGATACGACCTTCGTCCATAATGAGCATATACTCTTGTGCATTTAGAGCTGGAGCCTTTTTATAGATGTTCTGTACTCCATAATATCCACTGTAAGATACACTTACTCGATCTTTACCTCCTTTGCGAGTGGTAACAAGAATAACCCCATTAGCAGCACGAGAACCATAGATTGCTGCAGAAGCGGCATCTTTTAATACATCAACAGATTCAATATCATTAGAACTTAAGTAGTCAATATTTGAAACAGAAACACCATCAACGATATATAGTGGATTTGAATTTCCAATTGTACCAAGACCACGGATGCTAACTTTAGTTCCTGCCCCTGGAGATCCACTGTTTCGAGAAATGCTCAAACCAGGCGAAACACCTTGAAGAGCTTCCATTGCAGTTGCTGTGCTTAAAGAGGCAATGTCTTCTCTGTTTTTGTGAAGATTTGCTCCTGTAACTAAGGCCTTTTTTGTTGTTCCATAACCAATGACAACGACTTCGTCTGTAGCGTAGCTATCCTCTTTTAGAACGACTCCTAACTTTTTTTGGCTCCCTACTTTAATCGATTGAGAGATAAAGCCTAAAAATGAAATCTCTAAAACATCCTTACTTTGAACTTTTAGTGAAAAAACTCCATCAATATCTGTGACAATCCCCTTTGTTGTTCCCTTTATCATTACAGTTGTACCAGGGATAGCTTGTCCGCTAACATCAGTGACAGTACCCGTTATCATAAACGGTGCTGAATTGTTTTCTAGAGTTGTAGATTTAGAAAGAATAATTATTTTTTTGCCATCAATTTGAATTTGAATATTTGGAATGGCACTTAATAATACTTCTTTAACATCCTTGTTATTTGCTACAACACTGATTTTTTTATTCAGATCAAAGATCCCAGTTCCATAAGCAAAAGAGTAATCAATATTTTTTTCAATATGACTCAACAACTCTTTAACAGTGATGTTTTCTTTATTAATGGTCACTTTAGAGTTCTGTGCAGCTAAATATGCTGTGCAGTATAACATGATGATTAAACAACATGCAACTCTTTTTAGTAATTGAGCATAGTCAATTAGTCTATTTTTTTTCATAACTTTGTAGTGATTTAAAGTTCTCTTTATGAAACATTCATAAAGACATAAATTGAATTTAGAGGGTAGATGTTGCTGCATCTATCCTTTTTTTTAGAGGGTTAATCCATAGGCCGTTACTTCTTAATTAGTATTGTTATTTTTTCTGTTGAAATATGGTATTTCAAACCATTTATTTTTGATATGATTCTTAAAATATCTTCGATCGATTCATGTTGAAGTTTAAATGACATACGATAGTCTAAATCTACTTTCGAATCGATAGTTATGTCTATATTATACCATCTTTCTAATTGAATAAATATATCTTTTAAGGTCTTATCTTCAAAAGAAAGAGATTGATTAAACCATGTGGAGTAGTTACGAGATTTAATGTTCTCTATATTTATATGTGATTTGTTTCTGTTGATAGTGAATTTTTCATTGGGCTTTAATATTATAGGACTAATTCCATCTCCCAAGATTTTAACTGAGCCTTGAATTAAAACTACTTCTTCATTTTCCTCCTGTTTGTAATTACGCGCATTGAATTTTGTTCCTAAAACTTGTACAGATATTTCATCCATTTGCACATTAAATGCTTTTTTTTCATCTTTGGTGACGTCAAAAAATGCTTCACCTTCTAGTTTTACATTCCGACTATTTTTTGAGAAATTATTATCATATGTTAGGCGACTGTTAGAATTCAACCACACTTTGGTGCTATCAGGAAGAATAAATTCTCCTTTACTTTTTGAAGCTGTGACTAAAAAAAACTGCTTGCTATCCTTATTGAATATATTTGATGTCAAGTAGCCACTGCCGAAAATAGATAATCCAATAATGATTACAGCTGCTAATTTTCTGCAAAGTCGCCATAAATTAATGTTGTTGTTGTTGTTGTTGTTGTCAGTAATTTGATTGTGAAGTTTTTGCAATCCTTTTTTATTTGGCTCTTCAGGAAGTGAACCCCAGAGTTGATTTAATACCTCATTTTTAACATTTTGATCGCAAGTAGATACTAACCATCTCTGAAAAATGGGCTTTACACTATCGTTTACATTATTATTAAATATGTATCGTATGATTCCGTTTATTTTATCTTTTTGCATAATATTGGCTCTATTTATACATAAGACAATCTAGAAGCTAACAATGCTAGTCTAAAATTAAAAATAATCTAAAATAAACAATGAAAGTTAGAAAAATATAGAAATTAATGTCATTACTTTACGTAAATCAGATAGTGCATGTGAGATGTGATACTGTACGGTTTTAGGACTTATGGTTAATTTATCAGCAATCTCTTTGTATGACATTTCTTCATACCTACTCATTTTGAAAATTTGTTTGCGCTCTTCAGGCATTTTTTCTATTGCCAAGGCGATAAGTATATCTAAGTCGTTGGCATAAATATGACTATCCATCTCCTCATTTTGAAAATAATTGACAGATTGTTTGTATTTAAGTTTTAGATTGTTCTTTTTGAATGAGTTGAATATTAAATTTTTAGTCATTGTGAAAAGATAACTTTTGAAAGAGTCAACTTTAGAGATCTCCTCTTTTTCTTCCCATACTTTTAAGAAAATATTATGTGTGATATCCTCTGCTTCCTCCATATTCTTAGTTAGTCGAAATGCAAATTCTCTAACTCTTGCTGAGTACGTAACATATAGGGAATCATATGCTGATAATTCACCTTTACCTAACTCATTAAGTAGTTCTTTGTCATTAATCATTTGGAGTGCTAATTTGTTTGCATATATACAAAATTATGTTTGAATTTTTATTATAAATTAATAAAAAACTGCTCTTTATTGATTTTTTTCTCTTCTTGAAAAATAGCATTACTTTGAGGTACTGTTAAATCCATTTGAGAATCCATTTGTTTTTCTTCATATTTTTAAATATGAAAAAAAAGCTATTATTTAAATGAGTGTTACGTATTTAAACTCTGTAACTAATCCAATGTCAGGTGTTTTAATAATTCATCAGCATAAGTTCGTCCTATTGGTATTGTAGTAGCTTTATAGTGAAGCACTAATTGCATTCGAGTATAGCTTGCGATGCGATATGTGGGGACGATAAATGATTTATGTACACGCTGAAAGATATCGCTAGGGAGAAGTTTTAAAATGGATGTCATACTCATTTTAGACAGAATTGGGCGTGCATTATTCAAATGGATACGTACATAATTATCCATCGCTTCAATATATATAATCTCTGCCAAACGAATTTTCACACTTTTATATTCTACTTTTACAGTGATCTCTTCCTCTGTCAGTAAAGGTTGCTGTGATAAAGATTGGAGTTGTAGTAATTGCTTTGCTTTTTCTACTGCTTTTTCGAAGCGACCAAATGAAAAGGGTTTGTGCAGAAAATCAATAGCATTCAAATCGAAACCATCCAATGCAAATTGTGCATAGGCAGTGGTGAATATTAGTAAAACACCAGGCGGTAGTTCTCTGGCTAAGTCAACCCCATTAAAACCTCCCATTTCAATGTCAAGAAACAGAATATCTGGGCGACACTTTCTCAGCTGTTCCATTCCTTTAAGGGGATCAGAATAGGTACTTACTTCAACATCCTCCATGCGCTGGCAAAATTGAGAAATAATGCTTAAAGCTATGGGTTCGTCATCAATTGCTATGCATCGCATCTGTCATAAGTATTAGGGTAACCAGATATTGATTGTTTCTTTCGGAAATATCCAACGTATATTTTTTCGGATATATTAGGTCTAGACGTTTTCGACAATTGCTTATGCCTATACCTGCTGACTTCTCTTTCGATGTAGGGCTAATGATATTGTTCTGTGTTGTGAAGCGCAGTTCATTATCCTCCACTGAAATAGCGATATATATGTTGCTATCTTTGTGAGATGAAACCCCATATTTTAGTGCATTTTCTACAAAAGTAATCAGCAGCATAGGGGCAATTTCAACATGACGACTCTCATTATGATCCTGAAATGAGAAAAATATTTTAGTATGTTCATTCAGTCGATGTTTTTGTAATTCAATGTATTGACGGATGTATTCCACTTCTGTTTTTAGTGCAACTTTGTCTTTTGTTCCATTGGAATACATATACTTCATAAGGTGTATAAATTGCACAAATGCTGCTTCTGCTCGTTCGGATTTTGTGATCACCAATCCATATAGGGTATTCAGTGTATTGAATAGGAAGTGAGGATTTATTTGTGCTTTATACAGTGCTAGCTCTGCTTTATTCTTTTCAAACTCTATCTCCTGACTCACCATTATTTGGCGAGAGAGCTCAGTCAGTAATCCCACAACGATACTAAAAGTCGTGACTAGTACATATAAAAACCATACAGCTTGTTGTTGTGTTTGCATTTTTTTAGAAAGGTTTATAGCATGACTAGATGGTATTTGATCAAAAAACCTTGGATGTTCTAATTGATATTGTGTAAACATATAGGTTGCACCTATTGTTGTAAACAGAATAGCAAATGCCCAGAACTTGTGTTTTTTATGTTGAAAAAATAGAGGTACGGTAAAGAGGCGATGTACTGCATATATAATGTAGAGCCAAACAACAAGTAGGCTTACAAAAAGAGAGTTGTTCACGAGCCATTTTTCTATGGGCAACAACATGATCATCGCTGGTAATAGAATTAAGCAGAATGCAAAATCGATGTATCTAGATAGATTTTTATTGATCATAATCTGTTCTTATTTTTTATACAAATATATGAGGTTTTTATCTAATGTAAAAATCAATGAATTGTTGTTTACCACCATTCTCATGTTATTTACCATCACCTACGAGGAATGCTGTTTTTCCCTTCCGATATAGCTCTACATTTGCGACAAGAAACAACAAAACTAAAACAATATAACCATGAAAAAAATCTTTGTGCTATTAATCGGTTTATTTATTTCACTTGCTACTTATGCAAAAGGTGATGCAAAAGGTGATGCAAAAGGTGATGCAAAAGGTGATGCAACAATTGTAGGAACGATTACGGACAAAAAAACAAATGAATCTCTTCCAGCTGCAACAATAGCCTTAATTGCACTTGAAGAGCCAGAAAAGAAAGTCTATATCACTAGTGATATGGATGGTCGCTTCACTTTTGAAAATATAAAACAAGGCGATTATACCCTACAATTTACTTATGTTGGATATAAAACGGCAGAGAAAAGTATAAAACTCAATAAAAATGAAACTTATAAAGTTGCCATTTCTTTAGAAGAGGATATTCACTTATTAAATGAGGTTTCTGTAGATGCCCGTGCCACTCGTGCTTTGCAAAGGGGAGACAGTATGGTTTATAAAGCGGATGCATTTAAAGTCTTACAAGGTAGTACAACAGAAGATCTATTGGCTAAAATGCCCGGTATAGTGGTTGAAGGGGGGACTGTTCAAGCACAAGGCGAGGAGGTAAAGAAGATTCTTTTAGACGGTCGGGAGTTTTTTGATGGAGATGTAAACTTAGCGATTAAAAATTTACCAGCAGACATTATTTCTAGTATTGAAGTCTTTGATAAAAAGAGTGATCAGGCTGAATTTACAGGTTTCGATGATGGGGAAGAAATCAAGACCATTAATATTGTGACTAAAGCCGGATTCCGAAAAGGTACTTTTGGAGAGGTGTATGGGGGATATGGAACAGAGGATCGTTATCGTGTAGGCGGAAATATAAACATCTTTGATGATGAGAGTCGTATTTCCATCCTTGGAATGAGCAATAACGTTAACCAACAAAATTTTTCACAGGAAGATTTAGCTGGAGTGATGTCATCTTCTCAGAGCGGTCGTCGTGGCGGCGGCGGTGGAAAAGGTGGTGGCGGTGGTGGAAAAGGTGGCGGTAGAGGTCCTGGTGGCAGTGGTGGTTCATCTGCAAATAATTTTATGATAGGTAATCTAGGTGGCATTACATCCACTAATGGATTAGGAGTGAATTATGTTGATCAATGGAAAGAAAAGGTGAAATTTACGGGTAGTTATTTCTTTAATCAATCCACCAATGACACTCGTCAAGAGTCTGAACGTGAATATTTTGGGTCAGCACTCCCCGGAATGACATACAGTGAATTCTCTGAATCTCAAATGGAAAATTGGAATCACCGAATAAGTTCTGTTATTGATTATCAAATAGATAAAAATAACTCCCTACATATCCGACCTACGCTTAGCTTTCAAGACAATACAACTGAAAGTATATTACAAGGTGCAAACCTATTTAACTCAAGCCTACAAGATGATATTGAAAATAGCACCACTGCTTCTACAAATGCTTATAATGCGGGTTTAAACATTAACTTCCGTCATCGCTTTCCTGTTGAAGGTCGTACATTGTCACTGATGGTCGGTGGAAAATTGTCAAACAACGAGGGGGATAGCTATGCAGATTATTTGAATCGTATTTATGGAAGCACTACAGTGGAAGATAGTTACAGTCAATACAAAGTAAACGATAAAGGGGAGTATAGTGTAAATAGTAATTTGATGTATACGGAGAAATTATGGGATAACATCATGTTACAAGCCAGTTATAGAGTTTCATTCTCTGATTCAGAGTCCGATCGAAAGACCTATAGTCAATCTGCTATAAGCGATCTTTATGATCAATTGGATGAAAGTTTATCGAGCACTTATGAATCCGATTATTTAACACAGTCTGCTGGAATAGGATTGCGTTTAAACAAAGGAAATCTTTCGGGTATGCTAAGTACTAATTTTCAGTGGGCAAATCTACAAGGTGATCAGCTCTATCCACAAAAAGATAATATGGATCACAACTACTTTTCTGTACTTCCCTCTTTAATGGCTCGCTACTCTTTAGATCGTAATAATTCATTTTTCTTTCGTTACCGAAGTAGTTCGGCAGCTCCTTCTATTAGCGACTTACAAGCGGTTATAGATAACACCAATCCACTATTCATGTCCACTGGAAATCCTGATTTAGATCATCAGTTGGGTCATTCGCTTAATTTACGTTACACCCGTACCTCGCAATCTGGGCAAACATTTATAGCCATGCTAGGGGGAACGGTGCAAAACAACTTTATTGCTGATAGCACCTTTGTGGCTGTGGAGGACATTCAGCTCTCGCCAACAATTACACTAAATAGAGGTTCACAGTTCACAAAACCGATCAATATGGATGGCTATTACAGTCTACAAACCATGCTTACGTATGGCTTTCCGGTAGATTTTATACGGAGTAATATCAATATGAGTGTTTCTGCAAACTACGCCAATATACCCACCATTTTGGATGGCGTGGAGAGTAAAACACGTGAATTAAATCTGACTCCTAAAATTATTATTGGTAGCAATATTAGTGAAAAACTGGACTTCACGGTTTCGTATTCTGCTGGAATCAATCAAGCGCTTAATTCAGAAGATGAAGGAACTAGTAGCGACTACATAAATCACTCTGCTCTTGCTAAATTCGGATGGATATTTGGAGATGGATTTACACTACGCTCTACATTCAACTATATCGGATATAGTGGCTTGGAAAATGACGAGCCTGATTATTTTTTGTGGAATGCATCTATCGGTAAGAAATTCTTAAAGAATGATGTAGCAGAAGTGAAATTAGAGGCTTTTGACCTCTTAAGGGAAAATCAAGCATTCTCTCGCCAAGTGGGTAGCAATTATTATGACTACATAAATAGCAATGTGCTTGAACCTTATTTATCCCTTAGTTTTGTATATACAATACGATAGATAAAATCGTCTCATTATTTAATAACCCATAAATTTAAGATTATGAAATTCAACAGAACAATCGTATTAGCGCTTATGGCCTTACCATTTACAACTGATGCTCAAGAGGGCTATAAAATTGTAGATACCCAGCAGAGTAAACTTTTTGATAATAATAAGGAGATTGTTGCTCCAGCTCCCAAAGATGCTTTCTATGGACAGGATGGACAACACAAGGGGAATCAACCGTCATATACCGATAATGGAGATGGAACGATTACCGATCATATCACTGGATTGATTTGGCAAAAAGAGTACAAAGTGATGAGTTATCCTGAGGCTGTAAAAGCATTGGAATCATTTGAACTGGCTGGAAATAGGGAGTGGAGATTACCAACTATCCAGGAGGCATACTCGTTAATTTTATTTAATGGAGTGGATGCTAGCTCGAAACAGATGCGTGAAACACCTGCAGGAGTCTCTGCATTTCTGGATACCGCATATTTTACCTTTAAATATGCTGCAAATGGTACACGGCCCATTGATTCTCAATTACTAAGTTCAACTATGTACGTAGGGGCAAAGCAGGGACGAGAGACTTTCTTTGGTGTTAATTTTGCAGATGGTAGAATTAAGAGCTATCCATTGAAAATGGAAGGAGAGGATAAGGACTATATGGTGCGTTTTGTAAGGGGAAAAGGTTATGGTAAAAATGACTTTATCGATAATCAAGATGGAACAATTAGCGATCGGGCAAGTGGTTTGATGTGGCAAAAAAGCGATAGTCAAAAAGGTATGAATTGGGAGAAAGCCTTGGCGTATGCCCAAGAAATGAATGCAGCAAACTACCTCGGTCACTCGGATTGGAGAGTCCCCAATGCCAAGGAGTTACATAGTATTGTTGATTATACTCGTTGTCCCAAAACAACAAAGTCGGCAGCAATTCATCCTATTTTTGAAATATCGAGCATAAAGGATGAAAGCAATAAAAGTAATTATCCATTCTTTTGGAGTTCCACCACACATGAAGGTTCTGGAAAGAAAAGTGGTCATGCAGCCGTATATATCTGTTTTGGAGAAGGTCTAGGTAATATGCCCCCCAAAGGAGGAGGTAAAAGTATGGGTGGTGAGAGACCACAGCGAGGAGGTCAAGCTAGTCCCGGTCAAGGTAGAGGTGGAGCAGGTCAATCCCAGCGAGGTGGAGCAGGTAGGGGAGCAGCAGGGGGAGAAAATCCGGCTGTTGCAAGCTGGATAGATGTTCACGGTGCAGGTGCTCAGCGTAGCGACCCAAAGAGTGGTAATACTAGTAAATTTGCCGATGGCAGAGGTCCACAAGGTGATGCCGTTAGAATAGAAAACTATGTGCGCCTAGTTCGGGGAAATTAGTTAAAGTAATTATAAATCTATCAATATATGGGATTGTGTAGGTTCTTGAATCTTGTATGTATGTAAAAAAAAATACCTTTATAACGTTAATAGGGATAAATCTGTTCATATTATAGCGTTTTGCTATTGTTTAGACACATTGCACACTGGTATCAACAGAAAGTTGTACTCCATATGCTCCCTGCTAATTTA
>CAMRAP010000030.1 GCA_947039985.1 uncultured Odoribacter sp. | reverse complement strand
TGCTCAGTTGACTTTTACTGGGGGCTTCAATTGCTTTGTAGGTAAGAATGGGGTAGGTAAGACCAATATTCTAGATGCGATTTATCACCTATCTATGTGTAAAAGTTGTTTCAATACAACAGATGCTCAGAATATCCAACATGACGAACCCTTTTATGTGTTGCAAGGTGCATATGAGCGAGAAGCAGAACAAATAGAGGTGTATTGTGGTGTGAAGCGAGGGGAAAAAAAGAGATTTAAGAAGAATCAGAAAGCTTACGATAAGTTGTCAGAGCACATCGGTTTGTTGCCTTTGGTTATGATTTCTCCAGAGGATGTTGTGCTGATTGGTGGTGGGAGTGAAGAGCGTCGGAAGTTGGTGGATGGGATCATTAGTCAGTATGATAGGAATTATTTGCACCAATTGATACGTTATAATAAAGCTTTAGTGCAACGGAATATATTATTGAAATCTGCCGCTGGTAAGTATCTCGATCTGGAAATGCTTGAAATTTGGAATGAGCAATTAGCAGAGTGTGGAGATTTTATAAGAGAGGTCAGGCTTGCATTTTTGCAAGAATTTTCGCTTATTTTTCAAGAGTACTATGAGCGATTGTCACTGGGCAGAGAAGTGGTAGAATTGAATTATAAACAGTCTGTGAAAAGTGAACATATGCTTACTGATTTACAGGCTTCTTTAGAACGTGATCGAGTGATGAATTATACTACCGTAGGTATTCATCGTGATGATTTAAACTTGTACTTAGGTGCATATCCTGTAAAAAAAATTGGCTCACAAGGTCAAAAAAAGACATTTTTGATCGCTTTAAAATTAGCGCAATATGATTGGTTGAATAGAATGAGTGGTGTGAAACCTTTGTTGCTGTTGGATGATGTTTTTGATAAACTGGATACTGATAGAGTTTCGCAGATTGTAAAAACTGTTGGAGGCGAAAAGTTTGGACAGATATTTATAACAGATACGAATCGCGAGCATATACAAGATATTCTGAAGAATCAGGGTGTAGACTATCGTGTATTTGCAGTGGATAAAGGAGATATTAAGATGTTGTAATTTGTAAATCGTTTTATAATGAGGAGAGATAGTACAAAAAAAATAGATGAGTTAGTGAATCAAGTGCTGGAGGGGATGGGATTGGCACATAAACTCAAGGAGTATGAGATTAAGAATATTTGGCCAGAGGTTGTGGGGCAAATGATTGCTTCATACACAAAACAAATAGATGTTGTAAATGGAAAGCTTTTTGTGTCTTTTACCTCTTCTGTTGTGAAGAATGAGATTTCAATGGTAAAGGAGGGATTGATACAGGCTTTGAATGATAAAGTGGGTAAAATAGTGATTAAAGAGATGATTATACGCTGAATATATGGATGAGATGTTTGATGTTGTTTATGTTTTTAGAGGAATGTTGATCGGATTGATGGTGTCCATTCCTCTAGGTCCTATGGGCGTGCTGATTATTCAAAAAACATTGCAAAAAGGTACTTTGTCAGGCTTTGTTGCAGGCTTAGGGGTTGCTTGTGCAGACTTTTTTTATGCTTTGGTAGCTGTCTTTGGATTGGGTATTGTTATCAATGTGATTCAAACACATGAATTGCTTTTGCAAATAATAGGGGGGATATTCTTACTGATAATAGGATTGAAAATCTATTTTGACAATCCGTTGAAGCAGATTCGGATGAAAAAGAAGATCACTAAAACGGGACTATTAGGTGATTTTTTAGCTTTGTTTTTTTTGACTATATCTAATCCTATTCCTATTGTTGTATTTATGGCTGTTTTTGCTGGGGCATCTGTTTTTGGTGATAAACCCTCTATACAGATCCAAATGTTTGTATTTTTAGGGATTCTGGTCGGTGCATGTTTATGGTGGTATATTTTGTCCACCTTGGTCAATATCTTTCGTAAAAGATTTCGTTTAAGAGTTTTAGTCTCTATAAATCGGGTGTCTGGAGTGATAATCACTCTATTGGGGATTTTAGTTGTTTTGGCTGCTTTTGAACCTTTTCGATCCCTTCTTCATTCTGCCTAAAGGATGTTTTGCGCTTAAAGTGTATTGAGTCCCCCCACGCATTTAATTTAATTTTGCAGCCGCTTCGCTCTACACTTTTAATTAGGTGGCGGGTAGAATCTTCTGCTCCTTCATCCATACCCGGTTTATTTGCATACAATTGGTAGTTTTCTCTGTTGCTTAGTGGTGTGATATTGGGCATAATCACATTTGCTCCTATTTCAAGAGCCTTTTCACGTCCGAGAGAATCGATGGCTTGTAAAGCGGTTGTTGCTGCTATATTGATCTCTGGCATTAGTAGTCGTAGGCAACTAATCATGCGTAGTCCTAGTTGTAGTCGTTCAGGTTGGCTTATTAGCCGTTCTCGGTACTGCCAAAGTGGTGTGTTGTTATGTTCCAAATACGGTCCCATTCCCACCATATCTATATCCATCTCTTTTAGAAATAAAAGGTCGTTAGCAAGATCTTCTATTGTTTGGAAGGGCAGGCCAATCATAATGCCTGTCCCTGTTTGATAGCCACATTTTTGTAGTAGTTTGATACACTTTAGGCGTGAGTTAAAACTGTGCAAATCATTGTTTGGATGTATTTTACGATATAGTTTTTCATTAGAGGTTTCTATACGTAATAGGTAGCGGTGCGCACCTGCGTCGAGCCATCTTTTGTACGTATTTTCAGACTGTTCGCCTAGAGATAAAGTTACTCCTAATTGTTGATTGCTAGCTTGTTTGATCTTTTTAAGCAAATTTTCTATGCGAAGAATAAAATCTTGGTCACAGCGTTCACCTCCTTGCAGTACAATTGATCCATATTGATTCTCATAGGCGAATTGTACTGCTTCTAAAATTTCTTTATCACTTAGTTGGTAGCGAATGATTTGAGTGTTAGATTTACGAATGCCACAGTATAGGCAATCTTTGATACAAATATTAGATATTTCAACTAATCCTCGCATATAAACATCATTACCGATGCTTGAAATTCGCTTTTGCTTAGATGCTGCAAACAATCTTTCTTGATCTTCTCCTGTACACTTTAGCAAGGTGAGCAGATTTAAGAAATTGAAGTCTTTTTGGGCAAGTATATCGGTCACTGTCATACAAATTGTTTTTTTGCAAATATCGGCATTTTTTACTAATTTTGCATCTGAGTATCCTATTTACTTATTATTATAAACCATTATATTAGAATACAATGAGTAAGGTTCCATTTGATCAAGTCGTATCAAGGGAGGGTAATTTTGCTGTATGTAAGACAATTGTTGTTGGTACAATTTTTTGAATTGATTGTTTAATACGGCGGGAGCACTAAAAATAGTGCTCTTTCTAACAAATGTTTACGTATGAAAAGAAGAATTTTATTGATACTGCTTGCTGCTTTACTGGTAGGAGTGATTGGTTTTGGTATCTGGTATATGGATGAAGAGGGGAAGATGCGTACGGGTAACAAAAATTCGTTTATTCCTTATAATTCAGCTTTGGTACTTAGTATAAATGCAAGTCCCCGTTTAGCTCCAAGCACAAAAAAAAATTTAGAGAAAGATTTTATTTCTTTTAGAGAAAATTTGCTGTATCAGATTGCAGATACCTTGCAAAAACAAGATTATGTGACTCAATATCCTTATGTGTTGGCCGTTCGAATTGAAGGAAAAAATGATTTGTCGTATCTCTATGTAATGGATAATAAAGATGTGTTGTCTAGAACTGAAATAGCTCGTTTTTTGAATCAAGTATTTGCTAATGGAGTAGAAAATGTGCGTGAATATGATGACTATAATATTTATACTTTAACAAGAAATGAGGAAATTGTTTATTTTACGGTATGTGGTGGAATAGTCCTGATCTCTGATTCTGAGATATATATAGAGGATGGATTGAAACAATTTGATCTAGAGGCAGAAGGTAAAGAGCTTAAGCCTCGATATCAAAATTTGAATAAATATTTTTCTGCAGGATCAGGAATAAATGTTTTTTTGAATGAAAGTGTTTTTACAGAGGTGATGCCTTTATTTGTACAGGTGAAGAAGGTATTTCCACATCTTGATATGACTAAATTGTTTAAGTGGGGTTCCTTAGATGGTGAAATGAATGGCGAAGGTATTTGCTTGAACGGTTTTATGCATTATAAGGGTTTGGAGGAATCATATATTCAAACATTAGAGAAGCAAGAGCCTAGGGAATCAAAAATTGATGGTGTTGTTCCTTCTCAATTAATTGCTTTGAATTTGTTGAATTTGAGTAATCCTGATGCCTATTTTACAAGTTTGGATGCTTTTCGTCACAGCGTTGGGCGTAAGAAAAGTGTATCAGCTCGTAAACTACAATATGATAAAATGTTTGGACGCACCAATGAGGAGCAGTTGAGAACACTTTTACAAGGGGAGTTTGCTATGGTTACTTTGTCCTATAATAAAGCTATTGAAGAAAAAGATGGATTAGTAATAACAGCTTTAAAATCAGGTGGCCTTGGTCGAAATTTGCTGGAGAAGATGTTGAACTCTTATGCTCGCTTTGAGGGAAAAGAGTTAAAAGACTATAGTCGGCAGTATGGTGTAGATAGTGAAAAAAAATTCACTTACTATTGTTGCCCTGTAGATGATTTGGCAAGTATTTATTGGGGGGATCTCTTTACAGGAATGAAGAGTCGATTTGTGTTGATTCTGGATAATCACCTTGTTTTAGCCTCTTCTGAGACTGTCATTAAAGATTTTATTCGAAATTATGTGCATGGTAGTTTCATTCGTGATTCAGAGTGGTATAGGCATTTGAAAACAAAGATGGCAGGGAAATATAACTACTCTTATTTTGCGAAGAGTGCTGAAAACTACCCCCTCTATATGGATATATCAAATGGAGCATTGCAAAAAATGATGAAGGAGCGTGCAAATGAGTCGCCTATTTTTCCTTCAATTGCTTTTCAATGGTCTAATGAAGGTGAGCTGTTGTATAATACACTCTTTTTAAGTGCTGCTAAGGTGGAAGATGAGAATCCAGCTCATGTATTGTGGAAAACAAGGCTAGGAGGAAGAGTGAGTATGAAGCCTGTACCTGTAAAAAATCACATTACTGGAAAGCGGGAGTTGTTTGTTCAAGATGATAATAATCTGATCTATTTGATAAATGACATAGGACGAATCCTTTGGAAAATACCAGTAGATGGATCGATCAATAGTGAGGTGTATCAAGTAGATCTATTTAAAAATGGGAAGTTGCAATATTTGTTCTCAACCGCAACAAAAATTTATTTAATTGATCGTAATGGGGATAATGCAGGGCGATTTCCTTTGACTTTGAAAGCTCGTTGTGAGCAAGGGATAACGCTTTATGATTATGATAATAATAAAGAATATCGAATATTTGCCCCATGCGAAGATCGCAATGTGTATTTGTATGATATTGGTGGGGATTTGATAAAAGGTTGGGAGCCAGCAAAAACAGATAAGCCGATTGTTACAAGGGTCCAATTTTTTAGAGTGAAGGGAAAAGACTATATCGTGTTGGCTGATCAGTATCGATTGTATATCTTAGATCGGCGAGGGAAAGAACGAGTAAGGGTCGCTTCCGTATTGGATTTACCAGAGAAGGTTGATCTTTTTCTGGTTAGTAATAAGGGAGAAGAGTATTTGCTGATTACTGGAAATAAGGGAACTATTTACCAAATTGGTTTTAATGGAAAGCTGGAATCTTTTCAGGTGAAAGGATTGAGTTCTGGCTATCGAATGAATGTAGCTGATGTAAATAAAGATAGAATTGTGGAATGTGTTTTTACGGATGGCAATCGATTATTAGTGTCAAAATTAGATGGAGATTTAGTTTTAGAGAAAAAGATAGAGCTGGATAGCTTGGGGTATCCGTATGTATACCGTTTTTCAGATATAGATACCCGAATAGGTCTGGTAGACCCAAAACAACAGCAGATGCTGTTATTGACTCAAGACGGGAATATGTCAAAAGGATTTCCCATTGTTGGAGATTCTCCATTCTCCATTATTTTTTCAGGTGAAGGTATTTTCTACCTTTTTGCTGGAGTAGAGGATGGATCTTTAATAAAATATAAGGTACATAATGTTGTTGAAAATTAATAGCAATAATTATAAAATAATCATCAAGAAGTGATTATCTTTGTCTGTTATTTTTGAAATAGCATAAATTTTATATTCATTGCACAATAGTTTTAAAGTATATAAGAAATGGAAATGACTCATTTTATTGAATTTTGGGATAGCTTAGGTTGTAGTAGATATATTTTGGTCTTGCTGATTGTGTGTTTTTGTTTTCATCTGATATTTCTGATTTATCGAGCGATATTATTGTTTGCGAACGAAGAGCAAGAGGTTGTATCTCCTTCTGAGGGTGTTTCTGTTATTATTACTTGTGGTAATAAGGCGGAGTTGTTGCAAAAGAATTTAGAAGCTTTTTTGGAGCAAGATTATCCTTGTTTTGAGATAATCGTTGTGGATGAATGTTCAGAAGATGAAACTCAGTATGTTTTGGCAGAGTGGCAGGAGAAATATCCAAATTTGAAAACTTCTAGAATATTCCCAGAAACTAAATTTAGATGCACTAAAAAGTTAGCTATTAATTTAGGCATTTTAGCTGCACAATATGATGTGTTGTTATTTACAGAAATAAATTGTGTGCCTGCAAGTAAAAATTGGATTCGTTCCATGCAATCCTATTTTGATGAAAAAACTGCCGTAATAATAGGGTATTCTAATTATGTTCAAGGAAGCAGTCGTTTAGATATTCGTCGTTATTTCCGTTTTCTATGGTTTTGGAAAGCAGTAAGCTTGATTAATTGGGGGATATATACTATTGGAAATGGGTATAATATGGGGTATCGAAAAAAGTATTACTTGGAGAAAAAAGGATTCACAGGAAATACTCAAGAATATATTGGTTATGATACAGAGATGGTTGAAGGTTTGTCTAAGGAAGGGACTGTAAAAATAGTGAAAGACGAAGATTCAAGGATTATTATAGAAGGTTCAAGTTCTAAAGTTTGGAAAGATGATTATTCATATTATTACGCAACTAAAAGTAGGTGGGCATTCAAGGCTGCTTTATGGAGTAATTTGGACTTTGTGTTAGAGGCTTTATTTTACGTTTGTTCGCTGTGTATACTGGTTTTAAATCCTTTTTGTGTATATCTCTTCATTCCAGTTGTGTTGGTGTTTTTAATTGATTTAATCGTAATAAATATTTGCTTTAGAAAACTCAAGATAAAAAAAATATTCATAACTTCGCTACTGATAAACACCATGGGTTTTATGTACAAGTGGTGTTATAGTATTTATTCAACATTTGTCAGTAAAAAATGGAAGTAGACAATAAGCTATCAGAAAAAGCACTGCTCGATTATAAAATAGTTTGTAGAGCGATTGAGGGAGATGAGAGAGCGTATGCTGAGCTTTTTAAGAAGTATAGAGACTCTGTTTTTTTTATGGTATTGAAAATGGTAAATAACCATACTGATGCTGAAGATTTGATGTTTGAAGCCTTTGAAAAGGCTTTTAATCGACTGAATTACTATTCTCCTCAGTTTGCTTTCAGTACTTGGTTGTTTAAGATTGCTTCCAATAATACAATAGATTTTATTCGAAAAAAGAAAGCGTTGACTGTCTCATTGGATGTAGAGTTTAGTCATCCGGATGATTGGAGTTATATCAATAGTATTGCAGCAGGTATACGTACTCCTGAGGAAGATGTTATTTGCCAGCAGCGGGCTACTTTTATGCGAGAGAAAGTTGCCCTTTTGAAAGATAGATATAGGCGTTTAATAGAGTTACGTTATTTTGATGAGCTTTCCTACGAAGAGATTGCTAAATCATTATCTATTCCTCTTGGAACAGTGAAAGCACAATTGTTTCGTGCTCGTGAATTACTTGCAAATATTTTGGAACATTCTGAAATAGCAAATGATGAAAATTAATTTCATCGTTTTTTTTGTTCTGTTTGCCATTTTCACTAGTTATGGGCAGGTGCTTAACCGAAGGCATAAAATTGTCTTTTCTGGAGTTGTTATTAATGCTCAAGATTCAGAAGAAATGCCGAATGTAGCTTGTCGATATGGACAAAATAGAGGGGTGTACTCTGATTCGACAGGCTGCTTTAGAATTGAAACACAGCGAGGAGATACTGTTCTGTTTACTTCTATTGGCTTTAAATCTTGTCAAGTAATCATTCCCGATTCTTTGTTTGAAAGTGAGTATATGATGGGGATTTTTATGTCGCCTGACACGGTGATGTTGTCTGAAGTATTGATTTTTAGGCGATGGAAAAAACCCAATCGACAAAATATGCTTAATGCACAGAATAATATGCGTAGTATGCTCAATCAAGCATATGCTCCCGTGAAAAGTATGGATGCGAGTATGAATCAGGAAATGTTGATCAATGAATTTGCCAGAAGCATAGAGATGAAAGGACATATTGATGTTCAATTTGGGGTAGGTACACATTCCATGGAAGCCTATAATTTACTGCGAATGCAAAATAGATTGACAGAAAAGAAAGAGTGGCTACACTGGGAAGAGATAGATATGTTAAAGAAAATACATTATTTAGAAAAAAAAGAAAAGCAGAATAATTAATTGAAGATAAAATTACCTTTGCATGGTAATGAAATGAATAGAGGTGAAATACGATCCGAGTTAATTTCAGAAGATAGAGTGCTAATATATTTATTAATAAAGTAATAAAATCATGAATAAATTTTATGTCGTTTTGAATTTGATTTTAGTAGTATTTTTAATTTCTTTTTCTGCTTGTACTACTGAAAAAGGAGCTTCTGAAGCTTCGAATAATGTAAGTGTTTTTTCTGATAATGTTGGAGTTGCAAGGATTGTGTATCTTAATACAGATTCTTTAATGAGTAAATATTTACTTGCAATAGAGTTGAATGAAGCTTTTTTAAAGACACAAGAGGAACGGAGAACAGAATTAAATGTGAAAGCAAAATCATTAGACCAAGAGGCAAATGAATTTCAACGTAAGTTGCAGAATAGTGGATTTCTTTCAGAGGCACGTGCTGTTGATGCAAGAGATGAATTGTTGATAAAACAAGAGAATTTAAGGCGTTTACAAGAGGATATGATAAATAAGACTGGTCGTGAACAAAATGAGTTGAATAAAAAGCTATTTGATAGTTTAACTGTTTTTCTTAAAGAATACAATAAGGAAAAAGGTTTCGATATGGTGTTAAGCACGCAATTAGGAGGTAATGTACTGTTTGCTGTGGATGGATATGACATAACTCAAGAGGTGGTGAACCAATTGAACAAGGAGTACAAGAAAGAAAACACTAGCAAGTAGATTGAAAAAAGTATCTTAAAAGAGGCTGAGAGATCAGCCTCTTTTTTTCTTTTATTTTAACATGGCTTTTCTTATTGTTGTTCTATATTTGTTGCTAAATAAAAGACAGATTTTAGTCGAATATAAATTAGATTATTAAATGAGGAGATTTATTACTTTTATCTTATTGCTTGGCCTCTTTTTTTCCTGTTCTCGTGATAAGACTGTGCGAATCAGTGGGAGGATAGAGAATGGGGACTCTATTGCAAGTATTTGGGTAAATGACAGTATATATACATTTTCATTAGATGATAATGATTTTTTTTCTGGAGAAGTAGTTCTGGAGCAAGCTGGTTTCGTTACTTTATTGCATAATTCATTGAATCTATTTCTTGCACCAGGTGAAGATCTTGAAATTTATCTTAATGCATTGAATTTTTCTGGTTCTTTATATTTTCGTGGGAGCCTAGGAGGAATAAATAGCTATCTGAAGGAACAAGAGGTTGCCGTGTTTTTCAATAAAGATTATTACGCTTTGAATGAATCTGCATTTGTTGAAAAAATGAAAGAGCTAATTGATGAAAAAATAAAATTGTTAGAAGCAAAAAATTTTGATGACTCCTTTACATCGCTAGAAAAAGAACGCATTCGCTACTCCATAGCGGGGAAAGTCTCTTATTATCCTATTTCTCAAAATCGAATGTTTCCGGAAAAAAATTATCAAGCAGGACCTCTTTTTACCAATTTCTTATCCTCATTTTCATTGAATAACGAAGATCTTTTTGGTACAAAGGATTATCGTTCGTTTTTATTGGACTATATTTACTTCCAAGGAAATTGCAATCATGGAAAAAATAGGAATTGTTCTAATGATATTGCAGATTTTGTCCTCGCTTCAATAACGAACTCAGCTATAAAAAATTTTTTGCTCACAGAAATTGTTTACCGATATATATGGGAAAATAATGGATTAGATGGAGCTGATTATTTGCTATCTGTTTTTCGTAAAGAGTGTTCGGATACAAATAAAATAGCTTATATGGAAGAGGTGATCTCTAATTGGGAGAAATTATTGCCAGGGAAACCAGCTCCAGATTTTAGTGTTGTTGGTCGGGATGGGAATATGTATTCCCTGAAAGATTTTAAAGAATCTTATTTGTATATTACAGTATGGGCTACTTGGTGTGTGCCTTGTAAATCTGAATTACCTTATTTAAATGTACTACAAGAAGAATACAGAGGGAAAAATATAAAATTTATAAGCATTGTGATTGATAAATACCATGAGTCACGAAGGTTTATGGGAGAAAATATGGATGAATTCACTTTTATTGATGTGGCAAATGAATTTAATGAGAATTATATGATTATTAGTGTTCCCCGATTTGTTTTAATTGGTCCTCAGGGGGAGATTGTAAATTCTAATGCTCCTCGTCCTTCTGGACAAATAAAGCAACTGCTCGATACCTTGGTCATCTAGTTATAAGCTAGGGTGTTAATGCAGTGTTTCTATTTATGCATAAAAATGCATTGTTAGATGTAGTTTTTTTATATCTTTGTACAAAAGAAACGAAAATCAAAATTATAGAATATGAGAAAAAGTTGTTTGTTTTTTATTGCCTTAGTTCTCCTATTAGGAGCTTGTAATTCGAATAAAGTTAAAATTCGTGGTAAGGTTGAAAAGCTAGAAGGTACGGTAAAATTATTAGCTGAGATGCCAGGGCAGGAAGGTTTAATTGTTCTAGCAGAGCAAAATGTAGTGGATGGAGACATTGATCTTGCAACTGAGGAATTACAAATTCCAGCTAGAGTATGGATTGAAATTGCTGGGAAAAGGACATTAGAAACGGTTGTTGATACTAAAGATCAAATCTGGATTCAGGGGAAAATACAATTTCCTGATCAAATAGAGATTAAAGGTTCTGGCTTAGATTTAAAATATGAAAATGTAAAAAAGATATTCAAGAGTAAGTATGAGCTTGAGGTAGACGGAGTTAAAAGAAAAATAGAAAGAATCGGAAAGAAAAAGAAGAAGGGTATTGATGATGATGTGATGATAGGTGTTTTTTATATGCAAATAGATCGTTTGCTTAGAGCACGTATTGGTTATGCAACAAAATTGATAGAGGCAAATCCTACTCAAGAACAATCATTATTAATCTTGACAGATGAGCTACGTGATAGTGTTGATCTACAGAAGCGAGTTTTCAAAAAAATGGTAATCGCTAACAAAGAAAGTAATCTTTATAAGAATCTTGCTGAAAAATTGCAATAAAGGTAAACCATGTAGATGGTTTGTTTTCCCGTTTTTATTACTTAGTTGTTTTTAGGGGTGTCCATTAGGACACCCCTTTTCAGATCGGAAGAGCACACGTCTGAACTC
>CAMRAP010000029.1 GCA_947039985.1 uncultured Odoribacter sp. | reverse complement strand
AAAGCGAGGTATTTCCTTGTCCAAGCTTTCAAATGGTTTTTTACCATACCATACACCCCAATTGTGACTATCTGCAATCTTCCAACTATCAGGTCGCCCCCAATTTGCAAAATGTGGTGAACCATGCATATAAAAACGTTCAGCATCCCACTCTTTCACCTTATTGGGTAGTAATTCCATAAACAATTGATCATATCCTTGCTTCATTCCCTCATAAACATGAGGCTCAAATTCCTTTTTCCAACCCCAATATTTTATCCCTTCCAGAATTTCGTTATTACCACACCACATGGCTAAACAAGCGTGATTGCGCAAACGACGGATATTATATTCGGCCTCTTCTGCCACTCGTTTCAGAAAAGCTGGATCGGAAGGATAAGTGGTACAAGCAAACATAAAATCTTGCCAAACCAAAATTCCATTTTCATCCGCTAAATCATAAAAACGCTTATCTTCATAAGTTCCACCACCCCACACTCTAACCATATTCATATTAGCGGCTTTGATATCTTTAAATAATGTCTCGTAACGTTCTGTTGTCATTGCAGGTAACATAGCGTCACCTGGTATATAATTTGCCCCCTTGGCAAACAAAGGGACTCCATTGACTTCAAAATAAAAAGATTCGCCCATTGCATCCTCCTCTTTCACCACTCGTATAGAGCGCAAACCGATACGCTGCTGTTTTTCTGCAACAAGAACCCCATTAGATTTAACTTCTACAGAAAAATTATACAATGTGGGATCACCCCATCCATTAGGCATCCATAATTCAGGCATTTCTATCTTTAAAGGGAGTATAAAGCTTGTCATCTCCTCTCTTAATTGAACTTTTTTTCTTAGTTGCTGTTTGTTTTTACCAGCTAATGACCACGAAATAGTGACATCTACTTCAACCTCCTGAGCAAGCAAACGATTTAATTCTAATTCAATCGAAAGATTAGCCTCATCTTTAGAAACAGTAAGCTGACGAACATAAAAATCTTCAATAGAAGTAACATTTTGAAAAGAGAGTATTATCGGTCGCCAAACCCCACTCGTTACCATCCGAATCCCCCAATCCCAACCATAGCTATAAGGAGCTTTTCGAGTAAATACGCTCAAACGCTCATCTCGATGGTCATTGCCAGCAGGATAATTAAATCCATTTGAATGCCATTGCGGTAAAATTTTCTTGATTGGTGAATGAAAATAGATATGTAAACGATTTTTTCCTGGGCGTAAAATATCTTTTACTGGAACTTTATAACCAACAAACATATTATCAGCACTAAACAACAAAGCACCATTTAAATATACATCAGCATAAGTGTCTAATCCCTCAAATGAAAGAATCGCTTCATCCCTTTTCAGTTGCTCGTCACTGACAGTAAAACTAGTTTTATATTCCCAATCTTTTTCTTCGACCCACTGTATTTCCTTTTCATTCATCCCATAAAAGGGATTGGGTAGTAATTTATGTTGCAACAAATCTTGATGTACCGTTCCTGGTACTTTGGCAGCCAACCATTTATCTGTTCCAACTTCTGAAAAATACCAATTCTCATC
The DNA here is from genome assembly GCA_947039985.1 of uncultured Odoribacter sp. Lineage (GTDB taxonomy): Bacteria > Bacteroidota > Bacteroidia > Bacteroidales > Marinifilaceae > Odoribacter. The sequence goes on along the minus strand of CAMRAP010000029.1, from coordinate 10,210 downwards.
TAAAATTTGAGTCTCTATATTTTTTTGCGCAAACGTTATACTACAAACGAATAAAAGTAAACACAATAAGTTTTTTTTCATTATTCTAATACATATGGTTTTATTATTTTAGCCCACTTTACATATCCACTTCCAAGCAAATGTAGTCCATCATTAGAATATATTATATTCATTTTCCCCGTTTGGGGATCTACAAAGTGCGAGTAAAGATCTACATAAGTCACCTGCTCTTGTATAGCCAATATAGTCAAACCATCATTAATTTGTTTTACTACTTTCCAATGCTTAGTGTGACCTCCAAACATCTTATAGTGATCTGAAACAGGCAGTACACTTTGCAAATATAGTTTTGTTTTGGGAGATTCTTTCTTTATTTTTCGAGAAATTTTACATATTCTACTGACAATTGTATCTGCAGAAGCACCACGATTAACATCATTTATACCAATCATCAGAAATATTTTAGCTGGCTTCCCCTTCAATATCGCATCTAAACGATCATAAACTCCCATACAAACATCTCCACTAATGCCTCTATTCTTCACTCGTTTATTATCCAATAGTTCAAACCATTCCCCTCCGTTAGTAATACTATTACCTAGAAAAATGATGTCTTTTGAAGTAATGGATAAGTTTTCAAATAGACTTGCCCGTTGGTGATAAAAAGTTGAATATTTTTGAGCTTGTGCACTTGACACTGTACAAATAAAGGCTACTATGAATAATAATTGTTTCATACACTTCTTGTTTTTATTTTAATTTATCTGGTGAATAGATCAAACCTTTCACTTCGCTTTCTCCATCTAATGTGACAAATACAGTAGTAAACATCCATTTGACCAATCGAACTTCTGCTGTGCTAAATTTTCCCACAGGAAGTTTCAGAAAAACTTTATTCCAACCTTTTTGTAAATTCACAGAAATAGGCTCACGAACAACACAGTTCTCATTTCCTAAAGCAATTTCATTACTTCTTTTCGTATGTGTGGCAGTCCATATTGGAGCCTGAATTTCTTGATCGTTCAACCAAATTCGACTTCCTTTATAATCCCATTTTCCAGCAGGAGGTGGCAAGTCCATTTCAGAACGTCCATAATTTTGAAATTCAATCCACATGCCAACCTCTTGATTTTTGGGCGAATATACCCAAGTATAAGCATAAGCAGTATGATTTTCTTTAGGTTCTTTATATAAAGCAGGAACAAGTGTACCCCAAACATGTCGTAAATACACACCTGCACCAATAGTAGGATGGGTTTTATATTCTTTCCCTTCATACAAGTATTTTTTCTCTAGCGATTGCTCAGGTGGAAATACTTTAGATAAGTTTCCTCCATTTGGAAAAGCATCAGTCACTCTCCACTTCACATTTGTTTGTCGCACATAAGAAAATGGATATCCTTGAAAAGAGTGTGCTTTATGCCAAAGCATTCTTCGTTCAAAATCAGCAAATTCTTTAAATTCGATCGTCATTTCTCCTGGTAGAATAACTCCCTTTTTATTGAAATATTCTGAACCACCACCACACCACGAACGTTCAGCAATAGCCAACATATTGGGATAAAAATTATTCTGTCGGATATTGTCAAGCTCATCAATAATTACACGATCATTCCAAATAGCCATAATAACTCCAGCTAAATCGTCACTGCCAGTTGCAGTATTATAGATACGACTGTTATATAAAGCAATGATATCACCAAAAGTATCGAAGTGATTGAGATAGTGAAATTTTGAGTCGATCGCTGGAATACCTTTCTGAGCCTTTCCTCTATAACTCCACAAATGTGTCATATCAATTTCTCCTGGCTTATAATGCCAGCCTGGATTCCAAGAAATCACCTTCTTACCTTGAGCACGGACATACGCCACCATCTCCTCGACAAAGGTTGGATTTGTAAAAGCAACTTCATCTGTACCAATATGAATGTAGGGAACATCTAAATTTTCGCAGATCTCATCCATTAACAATTTCAATATTTTCATCCCTTCGGGGCTTTGCATATCATGTCGAAAAGCTCGAATAAAGGCTGCACTATGACCTGGCATATCAATCTCAGGGATCAAGGTCACTTGGTGAGCCTTGCAAAATGAAACCAATTCTTTAGCTTCCTCTAGGGTATAGTACTGCCCTTGAAAGCGAGTCATATTGATGCTATCGTTCAGCATAGGAAAAATTTTACTCTCTAACCTCCAAGCTTGATTTTCTGTTAAATGCCAGTGAAATACATTAATTTTAAAACGAGAAAGAGCAGCAATTTCTCTTTTCAACTCTGCTAAGGATACAAAACTTCTGCCCACATCTTGCATAAAACCGCGAACTCGAAATGCAGGCCAATCCGTCATTTCACAAGCTTGAATTACTTTTCGTTTTCCTTTCTTTTCAACTAATTGCGATAATGTTTGCAATGCCCAATACACAGCACGTTCAGTTTCTGCTTCAATAGTTATTGCGTTCGATTTAACTGTTAGTTTATAGGCTTCATTCCTGTTTAAAGGAATTTCTTTCAGTTCATCAACTAAACGAACAATTATTTTCAGAGAAGCCTGAGCATCTACAGTCCCTCCATTTTGTTGTATAAATACTTTCCAATCATTCGCTAGGACTGGTGTCTGTAAATCAATCTTACCTACAATAAATTGCCCCTTTGTAAAAGTGCATTTCTGTGGTAATGGTAGCAATTTAATCTCTTTTGCAACAACTAATTGATGTCCCAAAAACAAGTTCAATAAAAGAACCAGTGCTAACAAAATTCGTTTTTTCATACTGTGCTTAAGTTTTAATATTAAAAAACAAAAGTATAATTATTATTTATAAAAACACACAAACCCCATTGTAATTATTTAATAATTTTAATAACTACACATTGTGTTTAAACCTTTGCGTGATTTTCATTAATATTAAATACATTTGCCAAAATTAAAAGCATAAAAAGCTATTTACGATATGAAAATACAATACACACCTTTCGCTTTATTATGGACTATTCCATTAATCGCTGCTAGCGGAGAGCCTAAAAAACCGAATATTATAGTCATTCTCGCAGATGATGCTGGGTATGCCGACTTTGGTTTTATGGGTTCAAAAGAGATAAAAACACCAAATATAGATGCTTTGGCAGCCCAAGGACGTGTTTTCACAGATGCGCATGTTGCTGCTACTGTTAGTAGTCCTTCACGTGCCATGTTAATGACAGGACGATACGGACAACGCTTTGGATATGAATGCAATGCAGGAGTGGGCCAGGGACTACCTCAAGACGAAGAAATCATGCCTGCTCTATTAAAAAAAGAGGGATACCGTACAGCTTGTATTGGTAAATGGCACTTAGGAACACACCCTTTTCAACATCCCAATGCAAAAGGATTTGATACATTCTATGGACTGATTGGTGGATCCCGTTCCTATTTTTATAATCCGAAAGGTGACGATCGCCCCAAGAGTGGCAATCGTTATCAATACAATGATGAAAGCCTTAGCTTTGAAGGATATTTTACGGACGAACTGACTCAAAAAGCGAAACAAGTGATTAATGAAAGTGATCAAGCTTTTATGATGTATCTTTCATATACAGCACCCCATTCTCCTAATCATACAACTAAAGAGGATTTGGCTCTATTCGAAGGACATCCTCGTCAGGTCTATGCAGCTATGATGTGGGCTTTAGATAGAGGAATTGGAGAGGTTGTTGAAGAATTAAAGCGCACAGGAAAGTTTGACAATACCATTATTTTCTTTACCAGTGACAATGGAGGTGCAACAACAAACAATTCTTCAAATCTACCTTTGAAAGGGTTTAAGGGCAATAAGTTCGAAGGAGGACACCGTGTACCATTCTTTGCCGTATGGGGAGACCAATGGACTTCAAGTGAAAATTTTACAGGACTCACCTCTTCTCTAGATATTTTTGCCACCCTAGTTGATGTGTTGGATATCTCGAAGAAAGAGCTGAACAAACCTTTAGATGGTGAATCTCTACAAGCATACTTGAATGGTAAAAAGAAGGGTAATCCACATGATGTTCTTTTCTGGAGAAAAATGGATTCACGTGCTATTCGCTATGGAGATTATAAATTGACCATTACGCGAGGTGTAGATTCTGTTCTATATAATCTAGCTAATGACCTTGAAGAACAAGAAAATTTGATACAAAAAGAACCTAAAATGGCTGCAAAGTTGATGAAGAAGCTAGCTGATTGGGAAGAACATTGTTGCATTACTCCTACTTGGATTGAAGATGGATGGGCACCAATTACCAATGGCTATCACCGACGATTGATGAATAATGAAATCAAAACAGCTGACGATTTACGGAAAAAGAAAAAAAAGTAGAATACAACAATCCTTTTGTAAACATTTTTTGTTACTCATTTTGCTGCAATGAGTAATATTAGTCAGAATTATGAACCTGATTGTGTTTTTATATCGTATATATACTGTATCTGGTACGTTTATTGTAGGTGAAAATCCTTAGAAAAATAATTAGTAATGACTAGCTTTATAAAATTGAAAAAATACCTATATACAATTCTTTTCACAGGATTATCACTTTACAGTATAGCTCAAAAGACTACAAATTCAACCGAACAATTGCCTTTTGGAGATATGAACAAATGGATGGTACGCGTTGTAGATGAATCTTTTATTATTGGGGGAGATACGAAATATCTGTACGAAATCACCCAAGGAGATACATTAAAAGATAATACTCCTTACAAACCATCTATCTCGCCTTGGGCAACTTCAACGGTAATGGCTAAAGTGAGTGGGGTGTATAAAGCTAGTGTCACTGTTTTCCCTGAAAAAAGAGGAGACGGTTATTGTGCTCGCTTGGAAACACGCATGGAACACGTGAAAGTGTTGGGTTTAATTAATATCTCAGTACTGGCAACTGGAACTATCTTTTTCGGTGAAGTGATTGAACCCGTTCGTGACACCAAAAATCCACAAGGCAAATTAAATCACAATATTTCTTTTATCAAACGTCCCAAAGCTTTGGTATTTGATTACAAAGTTTCTCCCCAAGGAGAACAAATTAAGGCTACGGGATTTAGTAGCATAGAGAAAATTGCAGAACAAAATAATGCAGAAGCTTGTCTATTATTACAATATCGTTGGGAAGATGCAGAGGGAAATATTTTTGCAAAAAGAGTCGGGACAGCCTACGAACGCTATAATAAAGAGGTTAAGAAATGGAAAAATGCTCACCGTATAGCCATCAATTATGGTGACATCTCTCAAGAAAGCTTCTTTCAACCTTATATGAATTTAATCAAAGGTGCAAACAGACCACATTGCCTAAATAGTCAAGGTGAAATGGTTCCCATTCAAGAGGTGGGATGGGCAACAGCTGAAACACAACCCACACACATTGTCCTGCGTTTCTCTTCTGGTCATGGGGGTGCTTATATTGGTGCTCCAGATGCTAAGTTTTGGCTGGACAACGTAAAGCTAGTATATTAATACTGCTTTAAATCAGCCACCATCATCTTTGCAAAACGAGTCGAAACATCGGATTCTCCAAGTATGCGAATAATCTCGTCATAATCTTGTAGCATCTTTTCTCTGTCGAGCTTGCTATATAGAATCCGTAGCAATTCATTATGTAAATTCTCTGCGGTTAGATTTTGCATAATCAACTCTTTTACGATATCATCATCAAGAATCAAATTCACTAAAGAGGCGTATTTTACGTTGGCAAATTTTCGAAACAAATAGTAAAGCAAGCAACCACCCTCTCCCTTATAACACACAACTTGAGGTGTGCGTAGAAGCGCTGTTTCCAATGTGGCAGTACCTGAAGTGACTAAAGCTGCTTTCGACTGACTCACTAAGCGATATGTTTCACCATAAATAATTTTTACTGGAATATCTTTTACATAAGGAGCATAATCAGCATCATTCATCGAGGGAGCACCAGCGATAATAAACTGAAATTCAGGCATCATATCGACAATTTTCAACATGACAGGCAAAATATATTTTAGCTCTTGAAGTCGACTACCTGCCAATAGAGCAATGATGGGTTTATGAGGCAAATCATGCGCTGCTATAAATTCATCAAAAGTTTCACCTTTATTCGGACGTTCGGCAATGGCATCAACCAATGGATTTCCACCGTATTGCACCTCATAATCGTATTGCTTATAAAACTCTGTCTCGAAAGGAAAGATGGTGTACATACGATCTACATACTGTTTGATTTTCTTTACACGACTAGAATTCCATGCCCACACTTTAGGAGATATATAGTAGAATGTTTTTAGTCCTATGCTTTTCGCAAAACGAGCAATTCGAAGATTAAAACCAGCATAATCAACTAAAATCACTACATCAGGCTGCCAGGCTTGAATGTCCTCACAGCACAAACGCAGATTTTCTTTTATCTTCCCCAAATTTTTCAATACAGTGATAAATCCCATGACTGCCGTATCTTTATAATCACGAACAATCTCAGCACCTGCTTCACGCATCAAGTCTCCTCCCCATCCTCTCACCTCTATTTCAGCATCCTCAGCTCTCAAACCCTTAATCAAATTTGAGGCATGTAGATCTCCTGAAGCCTCACCAGCAATAATATAATAACGCATAAGCTATATTTATTTCAAATAAAATAGTATTACAAAGATAGTACATTATGTGCCAATTTATGAACTATTACCATGGATTAATTTAATCTTTTTAATAGCCCAACTAATTACAAAAAAGTAGTGTAGAATAGAATTTTATCTCAATTTATAGAAGAATAGAAAAGGATTATCATACTCGTCTAATTCTATATCATCAAAAATAGTCAAACCATAATGCTTCTTCAAATTTTGAGCGCTTAGTATTGAACATTCACGGATCAGATACCCATCTTGAATTAAAAGAGTTTGACCAACTACAGGAAATTCTTTATCTAATTCATAGTCAAATATTTTTGTTGTATTATTCAATTTGTCTATTATGGTAAGTGTTGCCGCATAATATCCTCTCTTATGTAAACGCAACTCACTTTCGAGGAATATGTTATCTTTTGTTTCTCCAATATCGGTAATCTTCTGCATTATATGCTTTAACGTACTATTTAATTCATCATTCGGCTTTTCAAGTAAAGATGCTGGTATAGATCCGTCTGTATTAAAATTCAGCGTATAAATAGGCTTCATTTCCTTCTCTGAAAGAGCATAAATACTCATATCAAATTCTTTCGTTGCCAATAAAGTACCATCATCTAAAGAGTTGAAATATCCCGTATTACCACTAAGCATATGAATTTGCTCTTTGAAATAGTCGAATTTTACAATATCAACTTTGTTCACATGATCATATAAAACATAATTGTATTCTTTCGAATTAAAATATGCTGAAAATAAAAACATTTTTTCATCATCATATATAGATAGTGCATCATACCACATGTCTAACTTTATATTTTTAAGACAATCACCTTTAACATTATACACATTTACTTTTTTTTCTGATTTCGATAAAACATAAATATTAGATTTATAAACATCGAAATCATCTATACGAATATATTCGGGTCTACTACGTCCGATACGAGAAATTATATTTACAAGCTTACCCTTTTTGTCATATATTAAAATAGATTTATGATTATCAGAAAGATAGATATAATCATCATCCATTTGCATCTTTTTAATATCTGAGATAGGAAGCAAGCTGTCCATTTCTAATTGCAAAAAGAAATAGCCGCTAAAAATTTCACTCGCCTTAGCAGGATTTTTTATATCAACCTCTATGACTGTATTATTTTGCTTTTTATCTGAACAAGAATTTAAAAACACCACACAAAATAAAAGCAGTATAGCGTAAAGTTTAGTTTGCAAATAGTTCATCATTATTTATTTTAGTGTTTATTTGCAAATTTAGTGTTTATTTTGATAAAATTTTAAACTTATACTACGGAATTTTTATAGTTTTTGTAAATTCATTCACTCCATGAAAATAGAATAAAAAATAATATATTTAGCTTTAAAATGATTTGCATTAGTAGTAAATAAGCAATAGATTTGTGCCCTCAAATTATCTATCGTATACAGGTAAATGTATTAGTTTCAAACGCATACAATATAAATACCGTATACTATCACAAAAAAGGAATTTTTTAAATTATTTTATCATGTCAATATCAATCATTCTTGGTATATTTATTCTGGGCTACCTACTGATAGCCTTAGAAGGGTATCTTGAAATTAGTAAGTCAGCAGTAGCACTAATCATGTGTGTATTACTTTGGGTGGTGTACTCTTTTAATGCCGTTGATTTAGTACCCACTGTTTCATCAGATCTATTTCATCTGTATTTAGAGGAGAATACTTATCTAGCCAAATTACCCCTCAATGAGCAAGTCACGCAATTTGTAGTTAATTTTCAGATTGTAGATCATCTTGGAAAGGCTGCCGAAGTACTCTTGTTTCTTATTGGAGCCATGACCATTGTAAATCTGATAGATAAGCATGGTGGCTTTTCATTTATCACCTCTGTCATCACCACTAAGAATAAATACAAATTACTTTGGATTGTCATGACTATATCGTTTTTCATGTCTGCCTTACTGGATAATATGACTGCAACAATAATCATGGTTATGCTTCTTCGTAAATTGATATCCAATAAAAAAGAGCGATGGTTATTTGCCAGTTTAATTGTTATTACTGCAAATAGTGGAGGTGCATGGTCGCCTATCGGAGATGTGACAACCATTATGCTGTGGGCTAATGGAAATGTGACAAGTCTTCCTTTGATTGAATCACTATTTTTACCTTCGGTAATTTCGGCAGTTATACCTGTTGCTATTGGCGGTCGAGTTTTACGTAAAATATTAACCGAACCGACTTATGTGGAGGGTGAAAGTGATCGACCTGAAAGTGTGACAAAGAAAGAGAGTTTAAAGATTCTAATTATTGGGGTACTATCATTGGTGTTGATTCCTGTATTTAAAGAACTAACTCAACTACCTCCCTTTTTAGGTGTTATGTTAGGACTGGGGATTCTTTGGGTATATACAGAGGTGATGTACAATAAGAAACATGATGTTGCAGAGTCTAAAAAAATTAGAATTGTACAAGTTTTGAGAGATGTAGACTTGGCTACCATACTTTTCTTCTTGGGAGTATTGATGTCAGTATCTGTATTAGAGGCATCAGGTGTATTAAAAACATTCTCTCACTTCTTAGATCAGTCTGTGAATGATATATTTGTTATAAATATATTAATAGGACTTCTTTCGTCCATTGTCGATAATGTTCCATTGGTGGCAAGTGCCATGGGAATGTATAGTATCATTGAACCAAACGCTTTGCAAACAGCTACCAATCCCGAATATTTGAAATACTTTGTTGTTGATGGACACTTTTGGCATCTTTTAGCATACTGTTCAGGTGTTGGTGGTAGTATACTCATTATTGGCTCAACTGCTGGCGTTGTGGCCATGGGAATTGAGAAGATTAGCTTTATGTGGTATTTTAAGAATTTTACGTTCTTAGCACTCATTGGCTACACCTCAGGTATTATAATCTATTACATTCAATTTTTACTCTTTCAATAGAGAGTTTCATTCAACTATATAGTTGTATATCTATCTGCGAGCTTTGCGTGCAGATAGATATTTTTGTTACATACTTAGGGAAAAACCATAGTTATGATGTAAATTACACGCCAATTCATTACTTTTGTACTTGTATTAAAACCAAATCATTTTATATGGACATTGCAGGGAAGAAAGTAGCCTATATTACGCTAGGATGTAAACTTAATTTTTCAGAGACCTCAACAATAAAGCACAGTTTAGAAGATGCTGGAACGGAAAGCGTTGACGGAAAAGAGAGTGCAGATATTTTTGTCATCAATACTTGCAGTGTTACAGATATGGCAGAAAAAAAGGGGCGGCATTTGATTCGTAAAATCATTCACCACAACCCGAATGCCTATATCGTTGTTGTTGGGTGCTATGCTCAACTTAGAGCCAAAGAGATTATGGCTATTGAGGGAGTAAGTCTGGTACTGGGAGCAAATGACAAATTTAATGTTGTAGATTATCTGCAACATCAAGCAGAAAAAGAGAAACAGGAACCTCATTCGTGTGATGTATTTAGAATAAAAGATTTTGATTTGGCTTACTCCTTTGGCGACCGTACTCGCTGTTTTCTAAAAATACAAGACGGTTGTGACTATTTTTGTACCTATTGTACTATCCCCTTT
>CAMRAP010000028.1 GCA_947039985.1 uncultured Odoribacter sp. | reverse complement strand
TTGTTCGTTAGCGGGTACAAAAGTAGAGAATTTATTATACAAAACAAATTATACCTTGCTTTTTTTAAAAGAAAAATAAAGAAATATTAGCAACTAGCTGGAAATTAGAACAAAAGACATGAAACAATTTCCAACTTAATTTACAAAGAAGTAAGGTACTCCCAAAGAAAGAGTACCTCTGCAATTTTCATTGATCAGACTTATATGACCTCCCTCCATACTCGCCAGAACTAAATATTATCGAAATACTTTGGCGATTTATAAAGTACCAATGGCTGCCATTTGATGCTTTTACTAACTTTCAAAATCTCAAAATATCGAATCGAAGGTATACTTGATAATATCGGTTCAAAATATCGCATTAATTTCTATTGATGACATAGATTTAAAAAATATTCATATTTTAAAATATAAAGTATGATTAACACCATGTTCAGACCTACAAACAACCTATACTTACTATGCAACAGATAGGCCATTTGTAGTTTTTACAACAACACGTGCAGGATTCCCAACAACAGTTGTAAATCTAGCAACACCTTTTAGCACAACACTACTAGCACCGATAATAGCCCCTTTCCCAATGCTTATATTTCCTAAAACAGTCGTGCCAGCACCAATAGTCACCCCATCTTCAAGAGTAGGATGACGCTTAACACTAGCAGTTGTTATTCCACCCAATGTCACCCCATGAAATAGTGTCACCCTATCCCCTACAATGGCAGTTTCACCAATCACCACTCCCATGCCGTGATCTATAAACAGATATTTTCCAATAACAGCACCAGGGTGTATCTCGATACCTGTTATAAAACGAGAAAATTGAGAGATTAAACGAGCTATAAAATACCATTTGCTTTTATACAAACGGTGAGCAAGTCGATGATAGGATATCGCTATAAAAGAGGGATATAAAAACAGTTCCCAAATGCTTTTTAAGGCAGGATCACGCTCTTTGATTGATTCATAATACATTTTAAACTTTCCCATATCAAAATAAATTAAGAGATAAATAACGCTCTCCACCATCGGGAGCTATAACTAAAACATCTTTATCATTTGCCATTTGTGCAGCCTCTTCAATGGCAACTATAATTGCAGCAGCAGAGGAGATTCCAACAAACACTCCCTCCTCTTGTGCCAATCTTTTCATCATTTGAATAGCCGTATCCTCATCCACTCCCACAAGCTTATCTACATATTCAGTTTGATAATTTGCAGGAATAAATCCAGCTCCTATACCTTGAATCTTATGAGGTTTATGCTCACCTCCACGTAGTATTTTCGACTGTTCAGGCTCGACGCCCACTATTTTTGCTTGGGTATACTCTTTTAAATATTTACCTACCCCTGAAATAGTTCCCCCCGTACCCACTCCTGCAATAAACATTGACAAATTTGGAAAATCAGTCAGAATCTCTTTTCCTGTAGTTTCATAATGACTCAATGCGTTTGCAGAATTATCAAATTGTGAGGGCATAAAATAAGCATATTCAGACTGCAAACGCTCAGCTTCTTCTATTGCTCCATTCATTCCTTGTGCAGCATCTGTCAATATAATCTCTGCTCCATAGGCTTTTAAGATGGCTATACGCTCAGGACTCATGGAAGCAGGCATCGTCAGAATAAGCTTGTATCCTCTTGTCGCAGCAATCATAGCTAGACCAATACCAGTGTTACCACTAGTAGGCTCCACAATCGTATCACCTAAATGAATCAGTCCACACTCCTCTGCATCTGCAATCATATATAGAGCAGCTCTATCTTTAATACTACCTGCTGGATTCATTTTTTCTAACTTCACCCATACTGAAGCCCCTGTTTCATTAGCAACTTTATTCAGTCGCACCGAAGGAGTCCCCCCTATCGCATCAATAACACTATTATACTTCATATTGATTTATTTAAAATAAAAAAAGACGACTATTGAAATGTGTTCAACAGTCGTCTTTTGTAATCTGATTAATTATCCTAATTCATTCACACAACGAGTTTGCCAACACAATCTAACGACTGGCAGCAACAACAACAATTATATGAATTTAAATAGATCATTTTTTTATTCATTTGAATGTGCAAGATAGAAATTAATTTTCAAGAAAACATTCTTTACACTCTTTTTTTTAGAAATAGTGTCAATTATTCATTTATCGAATACAACTATTTATTCCCTCCCTATTTATTTTTTCGAAACAGTTTCCCCAAAACTTGTACCAACCCATCCATACCATTCACATGATTAATCATTGATATACTTCTAAAAGTACTTGCATCATTATCCATTCCTAATTGAATCGGATAAATTAAAATACAATTACTGGTATTGAAAAATTTATTGATGTAGGCAGGAACATATTGCATATGGCGAGAGTGCGAGGGGTAATGGGGACGACTCATAACAAGCACAAGTGCGTCATCACTTTGCATTTCATGGGCAACATCTTTGAAGTTTTGCCAATCTGTAAATTCTTTAAATTTTGCACTGATAAGATGTTTTGAGTGTACTGATTTCAATATTTTCAACACCTCTTCATTACCATAAAAAATAAAACTAGCACCTAAATTTTTGCCCATATTCCAAATAGCAACCAACCAATAAGGAAAACCAACCTCCTTTTCTGCATCTTCAGGAATAACAACAATATATCTTTTTACAGTAGACATGGGCTGCATGGGTCGATAAGCAATGGTTGTTGTGGAACATTTACTTAATACTTCTTCGGTTAATTTACCTAAAAAAGTATCTGAAACATCTTGTTGAGTATGCAAACCAATCACGATATCTGTAATCTTATGCTCCTTTACAACATTTCGAATACCATTGACAATATTCAAATCATATCGACATACAGAATCTATATGTTGATCTAATCCTGCTGCAACTTTTATAGCTTTTTCTAATAAAATCTCTGCCCCTTTTTCGGCTGTTGGATTACTGTTATCAGATTTTATAATACTCAAAGCAAGCATTTGCGCCTTGTTTCGACGAGATTTTATAGCTGAACCTAAAGTTATCAACTCTCCAACTGTTGCAGAGTTACTTAAAGGCACCAATATTCGCTCCTCTTCATCAGTATTATCACCTATCAAATCACCATCCATTTCAGCTACAGCAATATTTTGAGCTGCTCGTTGTGTTGTAAATGATGCAATGGTACAAGTAAACAATATCATGATAATAGTTCCATTTAACACCTCTTCATTCAACAAACGGATAGGCTCACCAGCAGCATCAACTCCTAAAATCAAATTATAACCAATTAAAACTGCTGCCAAGGTCGCAGCTGCTTGCGCATTACTCAACCCAAATAATAAACGTCCCTCATCTTTGGTTAATTTAAAACTCTTTTCAGTAAGCCAAGCTGCAATAAACTTTGTTCCAGTAGCAACAACAGTCATCACAACAGCCACTAATAAAGCAGACCAACCAGAGGTAAAAGTGCTGATATCTACCAACATCCCGACTCCTATCAAAAAGAAAGGTATAAAAATAGCATTCCCCACAAAATCAATTCGATTCATCAAAGCAGAGGTATTCGGAATCAAACGATTCAACGATAGACCTGTAAGAAAGGCACCAATAATAGCTTCTAATCCTGCTGATTCAGCTAAAAAGGAAGCAAGAAACACCAAGGCCAAGACAAAAATATATTGTCCCACATTATCTTCATAACGCTTAAAAAACCAACGCCCTAAGATGGGAAATCCGATCATTACGACCCCCATAAATACAGCACTTGAAACACCTAGTTTTACCCAAAATTGCTGATTAATCTCCCCCGTTGACATCCCCACAACCACTGCTAAAACAAGTAGCGAGAGAATACAAGTAATGACAGTACCCCCTATCGCAATGCTCACAGCCCTGTTTTTTGTAATTCCATATTTACTGACAATAGGATAGGTGATTAAGGTATGTGAAGCATACATACTCGCCAATAAGGTCGAGGTGATCCATGAAAACCCTAACAAATAGACACCAGTAATCGTACCTAAAACCATCGGAATAAAAAAGGTGTAAAGTCCAAAGACAAGTGTTTTTCCGTAATTCTTTTTAAGGTCAGCCATGTCTATTTCCAAACCGGCAATAAACATGATATACAGTAATCCAACTGTACCAAATAGCTCAATGCTACTATCCCTGGCCATGATTTCAAATCCATTCGGTCCAATAATTGCTCCCGCTATAATCAGTCCGATTAAATCAGGAATCTTCAATTTATTCAACAGAATTGGAGCTAAAAGAATTATAAATAAGATGACTGAAAATATCAGTACTGGATTTGTTAATGGTAAATGGGTCATCAATGAGAACATCATTATCAGTTTTATTAATATTCCACACAACTACTTCAAAAGGAAATCATAGCCTATTATAAAGGAAGATTCTCTGACCTCTTTTCTTTTTTTGAAACCACCTTGACAAGAGTAAACTTTATTGAAGAAGCATCAGCAGGAACAGGATCAAGTTTCTCCTCTTTCACATCCAAAACATATTCATGCCCAGGTTTATACTCAAATCCCTCTATATTACTATAAAAGTTAGTCCATTCAATGGCATCACCTTTTTTAACTAATAGACATTTACGAGGAGCAACGCCCACACAATCCCCCTTCTCTGAGGCCACAGTGTATCGAAATACATTCTTATCTTTTGCACAAGATATTACAAGCAATGATAAAACTAACAGTAAAGAAAAAAATCTCATATTCTATATTTTATATTTTCAACAAAGATAGTGATAAATTTATCACTTCACACAAAGATAATAATTGAACTGTAGCAACAATTTCTATTTTCCCCTATTGAGTGCGCTACAAAATGATAAAAAAGTGGAGTTCAATAAATAAACTCCACTTTCTATTTCAAGTTATATGATGACTTCTTTATATGCTATCTTCTACATAAGCATAAAGAGGATCACAAGTACACATCAAGTTACGATCACCATAACCATCGTCCACTCGTCCCACTTGTGGCCAAAATTTGTTCTCAGCTACCCAAGCCAATGGATAAGCAGCCTTGCTACGAGGATAAGCGTGTGCCCACTCGTCAGCTGTTATCACTTTATGCGTGTGAGGAGCATTTTTCAATACGTTATCTACCTTGTCGGCTCTTCCTTCTGCAACATCCACCATCTCGGCACGAATGGTTTTTAATGCTTCGATAAAACGATCTAACTCCTCTTTTGGCTCACTCTCCGTTGGTTCTATCATTAATGTACCATGTACTGGGAATGATAAGGTTGGAGCATGGAAACCAAAGTCCATCAAACGTTTGGCAACATCTAATTCTGTAATACCATACTCTTTGTTGAATGCACTACAATCCCAAATCATTTCGTGACCAACACGTCCTTGTTTACCAGTAAACAGTACTTTGAAACCTAATTCTTTCAGTGATGTAGCAATATAGTTCGCATTTAATATCGCTATCTCAGTTACTTTTTTCAAACCTTCACCACCCAACATCAATAAGTAACCATAGGTTACAGGCAACATACTTACAGAACCGTAAGGAGCACCCGAAACGGCATGAGTTCCATGTGTACCACCTGTTTTTACCATACAATGAGTAGGAAGGAAGTCAACTAAGTGCTTTGCCACACCAATTGGACCAACACCAGGACCACCACCACCGTGAGGCATTGCAAATGTTTTATGTAGATTCAAGTGACAGGCGTCTGCACCAATATACCCAGGACTAGTTAATCCACACTGTCCGTTCATATTCGCACCATCCATAAACACCTGACCTCCGTTAGCGTGAATACAATCTACTAGTTCACGTATCGACTCTTCAAAAATACCATGTGTCGATGGATAAGTAATCATGGCTCCAAACAAATTGTCTTTGTTTGCTTCTGCATGTTTACGGAAATCTTCTACATCGATATTACCTTCTGCATCCGTTTTTGTTACAATGATTTTCAAACCAACCATTGAACTCGATGCAGGATTTGTTCCATGTGCAGACGCAGGAATTAACATCACATTACGATGTCCCTCTCCACGGGAAAGAAAATACTCACGAATCACAATCAATGCAGCATACTCACCAGCAGCACCAGAGTTTGGCATTAAGCTACAACCAGCAAAACCAGTCACCACTTCTAACATTTTCTCTGTTTCACTAATCATTTGCTGAAATCCAGCCGCCTGATCCAGGGGAACAAAAGGATGCATTCCACCCAATTCAGACCAAGTGATAGGCATCATTTCAGCAGCAGCATTCAATTTCATAGTACATGACCCCAAAGAGATCATTGAAGTAGCTAAAGAAATATCTCGACGCTCTAAATTTTTCATATAGCGCATCATAGCTGATTCCGAATGATAGATATTAAACGCTGGCTGTTGCAGATATTCATCATCACGCAACATATATGGATCTAATACGGTACGATCATCTAAGAACTCCACTTGCTCTGCTTTTTTACCAGCAGCTTGAGCAAAGATTCCAATGATTGTATTTATCTCCTGCTCTGTTATCTTTTCGTCAGTAGAGAGTCCTAGCACGTTTGAAATTCCATAATAGAAATTCATCTCTTGTTCAATAGCTAGTTTTTGGATAGCCTCCTGACTCACACCAGTTGGTAATTCAAAATGAACGGTATCGAAGAATTTTTCTTTTTGTAAAGAGTAGCCATACTTACCAATTTCTTCTGCCAATATAACAGCAGATGAATGGATGTGACGAGCGATTCTTTGCAAACCTTCACGACCGTGATAAGCAGCATAAAATCCAGCCATTGTAGCATTTAATGCCTTAGCTGTACAAATATTTGAAGAAGCTCTTTCTCTCTTAATGTGCTGCTCACGAGTTTGTAAAGCCAAACGTAGAGCATTGTTTCCTTGCGCATCTTTTGTCACTCCAATGATTCGTCCAGGAATATTTCGTTTGTACGCCTCTTTGGTTGACATATAAGCAGCATGTGGACCACCATATCCCATCGGAACACCAAAACGTTGTGAAGTTCCAACAACAACATCAGCTCCCCACTCGCCTGGAGGAGTTAGTAATACTAAACTCATCAAGTCTGCATTAACAGTCAATAAAGAGCCATTAGCATGTACACGCTCTGCAAATTCTTTGTAATCACATATTTCACCGTCTGCTGCTGGATATTGAACCAATGCTCCAAATACATCCGATGTAAATTCGAAAGTTTTATAGTCACCATATACCAATTCTAACTCCAAGGGTGCTGAACGAGTGATTAACACATCCTTCACTTGTGGAAAGACTTGATTGTCTACAAATAATTTATTAGCACCCGCTTTTTTCATCTCCTTGCCACGCAAAGAGTGCATCATGGTCATGGCTTCTGCTGCAGCTGTAGCCTCGTCCAATAAAGAGCAGTTGGTAATCTCCATTCCAGTCAATTCCAAAATCATGGTTTGATAATTCAACAATGCTTCTAAACGACCTTGGGAAACCTCCGCTTGATATGGGGTATAAGAAGTATACCAAGCTGGATTTTCTAATATATTTCGGATGATCACTGCTGGAGAAATCGTATCGTAATAACCTTGTCCTATAAAAGAACGATAAAGTTTATTTTTAGATGCTACACTCTTCATCTTAGCCAGAAATTCACTTTCTGTAAGAGGTGTAGGCAGGTCTAATATCTCTTTTAATCGAATAGATTCTGGAACTGTTTGTCCTATCAATTCATCAATAGAACTTACTCCAAGCACTTTTAGCATCTCTGCTATATCTTCTGAACGTGGACCGATATGTCTTTCTAAAAATTGTTCTTTAGCCATTACTTTTATAAATTAATATTATTTGATTGTATTTCTTTTTAAACCTTTCTAGGCGTGTAAAATTAAAACTTTTTCTTGAATAATGAATGAAAAAGAGGGGTTAAAAATATAATTACTCTTTATAAGAATATATTCTTATTTCACCTCTTCAATGCGAACTCCTATGACGTAGAAATGGGGTGACATTTTAGTTATATCGCTACTTAAATCTTTTTTGACGCCTCTTTTTGCAGCACAAAAATGATAACGATTACTTTTTTCATCAAACCAAAACGATGCATAAAGCATCAATGGAATTTCAGGGTCTGAGGCATCATACTCGTTTATCTCAAAGGGACGATAATCGTACATCACTCCTCTTCTTGAACCTTTCAAAGTTTTAAGTTTCAAGGGAATTCCTCTGACAGCACCTCCATTAAAAAGGTTTACTCGGCAAATTACAGTTGAATCAGTATCAGGCAAAATGTATACGCTTGCCTCTTGATATTTAAGAAGTAATTTATTCTCATGATCAATTTATTCCCCCCTAGTGCTATCATCTTCTAAAATCATTGCAATATCTTCTTCTGATATCGATCTTCTATTCTGACCAAAGTTGCTATTTACTATCATCTTCTCCTCCTCTCCTTTAGTATATTCGTCAATGTAGATACTAAAATTGTATGTTTTATTTTGAAACATACTAAAGTCAAGCTTAACCATACTAACTCCCATTGCTTCAAGCACAGCAACAGCATCACTCCCTGACAGAGCCATACTTTTAGGTTTTTGAGCCTTAACAACTCCTGCTAAAGATAGCACTAAGAACACTAGTATCATCTTTTTCATACGTTTTATATTTATTTTTTAATTAGTTTATTTACTCGTTTAAAATCTTCATCAAGCTCTTTGATACTCTCTATTTTATCAAGAGATCGTTCTTGCTCTATATATTTATCATACTCTTCACCAGCTTTTTTCAGAGCCAATGAATGTGATATTTTACCTACATGGGAAAGAATATTCTTTTCATTCATAGTTAATACTTGCCCCAATTTTTCAATCCAATCTTTCATATACATTGGCTTGTGAGCAAGTGCTTGCGCTTCAGCAAAAGCTAAATATTGCTCAACAATAAGTTTTAGTGTAGCAATCTCCTCCTCAGCTAAATAGTTTTTACCAATATCTATATCGGCTTTTCGCACTTTATTTGGTTTACTCGTGGAGGTTAATCCCATTTGTAGTAACTGAGAATGAACGATAATAAATCAACTCTGCCGCCGTTTTACCACTTACTGCCCACAATAATTTATTTTGTATCTCTTTGAAAAAACGGAGTGTCGTCTCATCTGATGAATCATAGTCTCTACTCGTTGTATATATATCCTTGATTTGCTGATAAAAAACTCGTTCAGAAAGTCTTATATCTCTAATACGGTCTAAAAGTTCTCGAAAATAGTTCATCGAAGAACCAGACTTAAATCTTTCATCATTAAGTGTAAACCCTTTGATAATATAATCTCGTAATCTCTCTGTTGCCCAGATACGAAACTGTGTACCTTGTTGAGATTTAACTCTATATCCTACCGATATAATTACATCTAGATTATAGTATTTAGTTGTTGAAGTTTGCATTTTCCCTGCAATAGCACCATGTTGAGTGGTGTGTCGGAATTCCCGACATACCACTTCTGGATCTAACTCTCCATCCTCGAAAACATTCTTTATATGTCCTGTGATAGTCGTACGCCCTTTACCAAATAGCTCAGCCATTTGTGCTTGCGTAAGCCATACTGTTTCTTCTTCAAACAGTACATCAACCTTTATAGCTCCACTCTCGCTTTTGTACAGTATTATTTCGTCCATAACTTTATTTTAACAGTGTATAACTCCAAAAGTTGGTACATTAAACGTTCAAATCATTTAATCCAACTCCAAGCCAAATATATGCTTTAAGTCGGCAACAACAGGGTTTAATTTTACGAAGTGTTCGAATTTTTCGCTAGCGGTAAATAGTTTCTTTTTCTCTTGGGTGGTGGTGTCGTCAAACAGCTTAAATTCAATAGTGGCTGAACCATTATTAAGCAACTTGGTAAGCATATTATGAAGCTGTGTTTTTATAGTTGCTATCTTTTCTACTTGCAATTGATTATCAATAAAAATAGTAATCCTCTCCCCTTCAACCACTGGACGATGGGCTTTTAAAGCCATGGCAATAGTGGGCTCGGGCTTACGTTCTGCAACGTACTTCTGTAAGGCAGCAACTACCTTCACTTCATCAACACCATCTCTTGCCGCTATGTTTTCTTGCTGTTCTTCTACGGTTTCAACTTTTGTGGAAAGCTCTTGTTGACTGATCTCACGAAATGAATCTCTAATTTTAAAAGAGGAGTCTGGACGAGGACGTAAATTCCCATCCTGTGTCTTCGTTGTTGTGTTGTTTACTCCCTGAACTACCGGAGCTTTAGCTGTCGGAGGAGAAGCTACTGGAGTCGTTCCAGGCTCTACAAATTTCCCTTCGAAACCAGCAATTTTCAGAAAAGCTTCAAGATCAGAAGCTCTTAGTTTTTTTTTTTTAGTTCGTTGACTTGGCACAACTTTATAAAAGCCATCTCCACACAAAGTCGTTTCTCCATTCGAACTTTATATTGCATCTCACACTGCTCAATCACTCTCAAGGCTTCGTAGATAAAATCTACCGTACATTCCGCCGCTTGCTTTGCATAACGAGCCTTAATATCAGCACTCACTTCAAGTAATTGCACCGTTGCTTGATCTTTAGAAACCAATACATCTCGTAAATGCTTTCCTAAACCAGCAACTAAATTGGCCCCATCAAATCCCTTTTCAATGATCTCATTAAAAAGAAGTAATGATTCAGCCACTTTTCCTTGAAAGAAGAGATCAGTCAAACGAAAATAGTAATCATAATCTAAGACATTTAGATTATCGATCACCTTTTCATAAGTCAGCTCTTTCCCACAAAAGCTAACCACTTGATCAAATATTGAAAGTGCATCACGCATGGCACCATCTGCTTTTTGGGCTATGATATCCAATGCTGTCTCTTCAGCAGTAATACCCTCTTTTTGGGCAATATATTTTAGATGCTCAACAGTATCCCCTGCTTTCATTCGATTGAAATCGTAAATCTGGCAACGCGATAAAATCGTCGGTAATATCTTATGTTTCTCTGTTGTCGCTAAAATAAATATAGCGTGTGGAGGTGGCTCTTCCAATGTTTTCAAAAAAGCATTGAAAGCAGAGGTACTCAACATATGGACCTCATCAATAATATAGACACTATACTTTCCTATTTGTGGCAATATGCGCACTTGCTCCACCAATCCTCTAATGTCATCCACACTATTGTTTGATGCTGCATCTAATTCATGAATATTTAGCGAACGACCCGTATTAAATGACTCACACGACTCACATTTGTCACAAGGCTCTGCATGATCTTGTAAATCCATGCAATTAATTGTCTTTGCAAAAATACGTGCACAGGTTGTTTTTCCTACTCCACGAGGGCCAGTAAATAGATAAGCTTGAGCCAATTGTTTGTTCATTATTGCATTACGCAAAGTCTGAGTTATAGACAATTGCCCCACAACAGTATCAAAACTTGCAGGTCTATATTTTCGCGCAGAAACAATAAAATTATCCATTGGTATTATTTAAATTGAGGAATAAGCTTTATCCTATGGTCACAAATGTAATAAGGTTTTAGTGTATTTACAAATCTCACATTAATTATTTCAGAAACCCACGAAAAAAGTTACCAATTTATTTCAGTTCATCAAAATCATAACTCATCTGATACGACGAAGTGTAGACCATCGAATGACCAGTCAGTATATCTTAACAAGTGAAGATATATATCAATACCATTAATACACATTTTTAAGCTGTCCTTTTTAAAGTTTTGCGATGAGTATAACGTTCACATTGTTGACGAGTATCGTAGCCTAGCATTATTCCTATAATAAAATCTTCTTCGGGGGTAAGCTGATTTAATGGACGATCACAAATCATCCTAATAACTTCTATACACTCTTTTTTTCCGAAAAACAGATTAATACGCTTTGGGCTGATAAGATATACTGTATACTCTATCCCTAGTTTCTGTAAGCGTTGCAATGCAAAATCTTCATCAGTTTTATTGATGGTACACAAAACCATACTACGAATTCCCTTTTGTAGTTCATAGATGTGGTGTACAAATACTTTCATTTCTCCAGATAAAATACAA
>CAMRAP010000027.1 GCA_947039985.1 uncultured Odoribacter sp. | reverse complement strand
AGCAACGATATATTTTTTAAAGAAATCTAAATCTTTATACTCTTCAATTTTATTTTTCTTCATGTTTTTCTTTACGAATTTATCAGCTCCTTTTTCACGATTTGCAGATAATTTTTCGTTAAGATCCATAGCTCCATCAGGAGAAGCATACGATTGAATCTGAATATCTTTCAAATTCATGTCTTCAGCAGCTTTCGTTTCCTTGATGAATTTCTCCATATCCTTAATTTCATCAGACTTCATCTCTTTTGAACGAATCTGAGCAGAATTAATTAGATAATGAATTGCAGCTTCTTGAGTCTCTTTAGTGATACGCTCAAATTGATCTTCACCAACAAGTGTAGCAGGAGAATTGCTTACTAAGTTTTCAGTAGCAATAACACCATCTGCAATTTTACGCGAATCATACTCTATAGATTTCTTTCCTGCAGAACCAACAAATTTGATATATAGATCTGAGATACGCATTCCCTCTTCGAAAGGCACAACTCCAGTATAAGAGATTGTTTTTCCTGTTTTATAAGGCACAACTTCATTATTTCCTTGTACTTTTTCACCTTGGAAAGATTTAGGTGCATAAGCTTTTTCTCCACCATCTTGAAATTTCAACATAGGAGTTGCAACTAATGTTGCTTTTTTATTAAAATACTTAGCTGGAATAGTAGCGCTAATTTTAACTTCTACTTCACCTCCTTGAGTGACTAACACTTCTGGAGTTGCTTTATACACAATGTCTTTTTCCATTTTTTTCATCTTGCTTAAAGATGCACAAGATGAAACGATAAGTCCGACTAAAGTAAGTACGGATACAATTCTTAATGTCCTTTTCATAATTAATTATTAGTTTTATTCTTAAATACCTATTGATTCCCTATTAAAGCTAGCAAATGTATATAAAATTATTAATACACACAATTTTCTAGTAAAATAATATAATTTAGCCTACGCTTATTTTACTCATGATCAATTTCTCCGCTCTTTCTAGTGCTTTTTCTATACCTGAAGCATCTGATCCACCAGCTGTTGCAAAGAATGATTGACCACCTCCGCCACCTTTTATTTCTTGAGCAGCTTCTCTTACAATTTGACTCGCATTCAAACTAAACTCTTCAACAATATTATTACTCATCATAATAGTTAAATGTGGCTTACCAGCTGAAACACCTCCTCCTACAAATATAACCTTATCATATTCTCCTTTCAACTGAAAAGCTATATCTTTAACTTGGTCAGCAGGAAAAAGCAATTGCTCCACTATGATATTAATATCCTTATATACTTTTTTCTCATTCTTTAAGCGCTCCTTCACCAAGCGCAAACTCTCTTTAGCAAACTTTTCTGTCTCCTTCTTTAGATCTTCATTTTCTGCCATAATAGCCCTCACGCCCTCCATCAAGTTCTTGCTATTCTTCAACATCTCTTTCATATCATGGATAATACTAAAGTTGTTATTAATAAATTCCTCCGCTTTATCCGCAGTAATCGCTTCTATCCGTCGCACCCCTGCAGAAACAGAACTTTCTGAAAGAATCTTAAAAAAACCAATCTGCCCAGTAGCAGCAACATGAGTTCCACCGCACAACTCCACAGAGTCTCCAAATTTAACCACACGTACTAAGTCACCATACTTTTCACCAAAAAGAGCAAGAGCACCCATCTCTTTTGCATTGGCAATAGGTATAGAACGCGATTCTTCAAGTGGTTGATTTTTACGTATCAAGCGATTTACTATTTTTGCCACCTCGGCTAACTCCTCATTCGTCACTTTCTGAAAATGCGAAAAATCAAAACGTAAATATTCTGCACTCACGTACGAACCTTTTTGTTCAACATGACTGCCTAAAACTTTACGCAATGCATAGTCTAACAGATGAGTTGCTGTATGGTTATTTGCAGTAGCTATTCGTTCATTTTTATCTACTTTTGCTAAAAATGTCTGTGTTACATCTTCGGGTAATTTCTCTACTATATGAATAGTTAACCCATTTTCTTTCTTCGTCTCTACAATACGTATCGTTTCATCACCAGCAACAAGAACTCCACCATCGCCAATCTGCCCTCCACTCTCTCCAAAAAATGGGGTTATATTGAATACTAAATGAAAGATCGTCTTACTTTTAGCTGTCACTCTTCGATAGCGAGTAATTTTCACCTCTACGTCTGTATAGTCATACCCAACAAACTCCTGCTCATCATCACCCAATATTTCAATCCAGTCATCGGTATCCACAGCAGATGCAGAACGAGAACGACTCTTCTGCGCTTCCATCTCATGCTTAAATTCACGACGATTCACAACCAATCCTTGCTCTCTTAGAATTAGTTCTGTCAAATCGAGAGGAAAACCATACGTATCATATAATTCAAAAGCCACATTCCCTGGAATAGTTAAAAAATCCTCCGCTTTTGTTTGCTCAATAATTCGATCTAATAATTTGACACCTTTTACCAATGTTCGTAAAAAAGAATTTTCTTCTTCACGAATCACCTTTCCAATCAGCTCTTGCTGAGAAGCCAATTCTGGATACTGCCGCCCCATGACTTCTACTAATACAGGCATCAAACGATATATAAATGCATCTTTTTGATCCAAATAGGTATAAGCATAACGAACAGCACGACGAAGAATTCTTCGAATGACATAACCAGACTTCACATTAGATGGCAACTGCCCATCCGCAATAGAGAAAGAGATCGTTCGTAGATGATCTGCAATTACTCGCATGGCAATATCAGTTTCTGAAGAATGCCCGTATTCAATACCACTTAATTTAGACACTTCTCCTATGAGTGGAGTAAAGACATCCGTATCATAATTGGATGTTTTTCCCTGAACTGCCATACATAGACGCTCAAATCCCATACCTGTATCTACGTGATGATTGGGAAGAAGCTCCAAACTGCCGTCTGCTTTTCGGTTATACTGCATAAATACCAAATTCCAAATCTCAACAACCAATGGGTGATCATGATTCACCAATTCGCTACCTGGACTCAATTTACGCTCCTCCTCTGAACGAAGGTCTATATGAATTTCAGAACAAGGACCACAAGGACCTACATCTCCCATTTCCCAGAAATTATCTTTTTTATTTCCAAAAATGATCCGTTCTTCTGGTAGAAAAGCTTTCCAAAACTCACGAGCCTCAGTATCCTGCTCTAAGCCATCAACTTTGCTGCCTTCAAAAACAGTTACATATAATTGTTGCTCATTCAACTTCATCACGTCAACCAGAAATTCCCAAGCATAGGCAATTGCCTCTTCTTTAAAATAATCACCAAACGACCAGTTACCTAACATTTCAAACATCGTGTGATGATAGGTATCGTGTCCAACCTCTTCTAAATCATTGTGCTTTCCTGAAACACGTAAACATTTTTGCGAATCTGCAACACGGCGACTTTTGGGAGTCACATTTCCAAGAATAATATCTTTAAATTGATTCATTCCGGCATTAGTAAACATCAAGGTTGGATCATCTTTTATCACCATTGGAGCAGAAGAGACTATCGAATGTCCCTTACTCTCAAAAAAATCTAAGAATTGTTGTCTAATCTCTGTTGATTTCATCATCTTAACTAAATATAATTACTCTAATATCCTGCTCACTTCACTATAGAAACTAGGCATTCAAGACAATGTAGATCGCAATTAGTATCGAGATACAGCACTCTTGTTTTCTAATTTATGGACACAAAACAGAATTGCAAATTTAAGATTATTTCTTTAACTTTGCATCGTAATATCTCAACTTTAATATATAAAATGGCAAAAACAGGTTATCGTTTTAATCCAGAAACACTATCGTACGATAAAATCCAGAATACTTTTAAGAAAAAATTATCGGACTTGGCTGTGAAATTTTTCCAAAGTTTATCACTCGCTCTAGTTATTTTTTTAATTGTTTCTGCATTCATCGATTCTCCAAAAGAGAAAGCATTAAAACGTGAGAAAGAGGAAATATTAGCGCAATACCATCTCCTAAACAATCAAGTTGAAAAACTAGACGACGTTCTGAGTCAATTAGAAAACAGAGATGACAACATCTATCGAGTGATTTTTGAATCAAATCCAATAGATGCCTCTATCCGTAGAGGAGGATCAGGAGGCGTTGATAAATACAATGCATTAAAAGGCATGGACAATGCGGAATTAATCATTAATACAAGTAAAAAATTAGACGAATTAAGCAAAGCGGTCTTTATTCAAAGTAAATCGTATGATGAAGTAGAGAATTTAGTCAAACACAAAATAGATATGCTGGCATCTATTCCCGCCATACTACCAGTTTCTCTCACGGATAAAAAAACTCGAATCTCTTCTTCATTTGGAATTCGCATTCATCCTATTTTAAAAATCAGGAAGCACCATGCTGGAATGGATTTTTCTGGAGCTATCGACACACCTATCTATGCTACTGGAGACGGAGAAATCACCTATGTGAAAAATGAACCTAGCGGCTATGGAAAGCATTTATTGATTAATCACGACTTTAACTACGAAACAATATACGCCCATCTCAATAAATACAACGTAAAAGCTGGACAAAAAGTAAAAAGAGGAGATATTATTGGCTATATGGGAAATACGGGAATGTCTTCAGGACCACACGTACATTATGAGGTTAGGAAAAATGGAATAGCAGTAAATCCGATCAATTACTATTTCAACGATCTAACACCTACGGAGTACGACAATCTGGTTTTAGAAGCGAACAATGATGGACAAACAATGGACTAACTGAACTATTATGGAACAAGACAACAAACCTTTGAAAGTATACTATTCTATTGGTGAAGTAGCTGAGATGTTCAATGTAAACACCTCCTTAATTCGCTTTTGGGAAAAAGAATTTGATATCATCAAGCCGCATAAAAATAAAAAAGGGAACCGTCAATTTACCAAATCAGATATAGATAATTTCCATTTAATCTATCACTTGGTAAAAGAAAAGGGCATGACTTTAAAAGGGGCACAGGTCAAATTGAAGCAGAATAAAACTGAAACAGAGAATAACTTTGAAATCATAATGCACTTACAAGCCATTAAAGAAGAACTGATTCTAATAAAAAACCACCTGGGATAAAAATGCTTGTAAAAGACATAACAGCCTTAATTGAGACATTTGCACCAATCAGCCTACAAGAAAGTTATGACAATTCTGGTCTACTTTGTGGCAATTTCACCGATGAAGTTCAGTCGATATTATTAACAATAGATATAACAGAAGAGGTTATTGACGAAGCAATTGATGGTGGACATAATCTCATTATATCTCATCATCCACTCGTTTTCCAAGGATTAAAAAACTTTATTCCTGACTCGTATATAAAACGTTGTATAATAAAGGCTATACAACACAAACTCAACATCTATTCAGCACATACAAATATCGACTCTGTTTTGCACGGAGTTAGTGGTAAACTTGCCGATAAACTAGGATTAATCAATCAAAGAATATTACAAGCAAGCGGAAAATTATTCAGCTTGACTTTTTATACACCAGAAGCTGATGCTGAAAAAGTTCGCTCCGCAATACTACACTGTGGAGCAGGATATATTGGAAACTATAGCAATTGCTCTTTTAACAGTAAAGGATCTGGAACTTTCCAGGCACACAATGGGAGTAAACCTTTCATTGGAGAGATCAATCAACTACATACACAATCAGAGGTTAGAACAGAAATTACAGTACCTGAACATTTACTCAATCAATGTATCGAAGCACTGACAGCTACTCACCCTTATGAAGAACCAGTATGGAATATTGTTTGCTTAGAAAACATAAATCCTTCAACTGGACTTGGTATTATAGGAGAACTTCCGACACCTATAGATAGCCGCACATTTTTACTACAAATAAAAGAAGCATTTGGCTGTTCAGTTATTCGCCACACACCTATTTGCACACCACAAATAAGCAAAGTTGCTGTTTGTGGAGGCAGCGGAGCTTTTCTAACAAAAACTGCAATAGCCCAAAAAGCAGATATATATATCACTGGAGATTATAAATACCATGACTTCTTTAACGCTGAGAATAAGCTTATTATTGCTGATATTGGTCACTATGAAAGTGAGCAATTCACAAAAGAGATTTTTTATGAGTTAGTTACGAAAAAAATACCTAACTTTGCGATTCAGTTTTCAAAAGTCACCACTAACCCCATTCAGTATTTATAATAGATATGGTGAGTGGATAAAACTTGTAACTTGTAACGAAATTATATGATAACAAAAAACAAAGAAAAACTGCAGGTACTTTCTGTTGAAGAAAAATTGCAGCATCTGTATGAATTACAACGCATTGATACAGAAACAGACAAACTTATCACATTAAGAGGTGAGCTTCCTTTGGAAGTTCAAGACCTAGAAGATGAAATTGCTGGTTTAGAGACTCGCTTAGAAAATCTAAGAAATGAAATCAGCGAAAATGATCAAAGCGTTGCCACTAAAAAACAGGAGATCGAAAATTCGGAAGGGCTGATCAAAAAATATACTGAACAGTTAAACAATGTCCGAAACAATAGAGAATACGACGCGCTAACTAAAGAAGTAGAATTTCAAACACTTGAAATTGAACTTCAGCATAAACGTATCCGTGAAGCGGGAAAAGAGAAGGCAGAAAAAGAGGTTAATTTGGAATTTTCGATTAAACAATACGAAGATAAGAAGACTGATTTAGATGCAAAAAAAGGAGAACTAGACGATATCGTTTCAGAAACTCATAAAGATCAAGAAAGTTTAATACAAAAATCAAAAGATCTATCCGAAAGTATTGAGGAACGTCTAATGATTGCTTATAAAAGAATCCGTTCTAATGCACGTAATGGCCTTGCAGTAGTTACTGTTGACCGTGATGCTTGTGGAGGTTGTTTTAATAAAATCCCACCACAACGACAATTAGATATCCGCTCACGGAAGAAAGTTATTGTCTGTGAATATTGTGGTCGAATTTTAATTGACAAATACATCTGTGACTATGACGGCAGCATGCAAAAAGCAGATTTAGAACTACTTCTAGACTCTCAGAAGAAAAAGCCCAGAAGGACTAAAAAAACAGAAGAATAAAATAAAAAGCTGCCACGGCAGCTTTTTTAAATTTCCCAAATTCAAACTTATGATTGCTACAAACTACAATCCCAAAGAAAGCGAAGAGAAATGGTATAAGTACTGGATGGATAATAACTTTTTCCATTCAGAAGTGGATAACAGCAAAGAACCTTATTGCATCGTCATCCCTCCTCCTAACGTCACAGGAGTACTTCATATGGGACATATGTTAAACAATACCATCCAAGATGCTTTAGTACGTCGTGCACGTTTACTAGGAAAGAATGCTTGTTGGGTTCCTGGAACCGACCATGCATCTATCGCAACGGAAGCTAAAGTTGTAGCAAAATTACAAGAAGCAGGGATCAAAAAAACAGATCTTAGTCGAGAAGATTTTTTAAAACATGCCTGGGAGTGGACAGAGACTCACGGTGGAATCATTCTGAAACAGTTAAAACGACTGGGAGCATCTTGCGACTGGGAGCGTACAGCTTTCACCATGGATGAACCTCGTAGTACAAGTGTTTTCAAAGTATTTGTAGACCTTTATAAAAAGGGATTGGTCTATCGTGGCGTACGAATGGTTAATTGGGATCCGAAGGCTTTAACAGCCCTTTCTGATGAAGAGGTTATCCATAAAGAAGAGAATAGTAAACTATACTATCTACGCTATAAAATTGAAGGAGAGGATGGATATGCTGTTGTTGCAACCACTCGTCCTGAAACGATTATGGGAGATACAGCCATGTGTATCAACCCACTTGACCCTAAAAATCAATATTTACGAGGAAAGAAAGTAATCGTTCCTTTGGTCAATCGTGTGATACCTGTAATTGAAGACGAATATGTTGACATTGAATTTGGAACAGGTTGCCTAAAAGTGACTCCAGCCCATGATGTTAACGACTATATGTTGGGCGAAAAATACAATCTACCTACTATAGATATTTTCAATGACAACGGAACACTTAGTGAAGCTGCTGAGCTTTATGTAGGAATGGATCGTTTTGATGTTCGGGAGCAGATTGAAAAAGACTTACAAGCAGCTGGTTTAATGGAAAAGGTAGAAGCCTACACCAATAAAGTGGGTTGCTCTGAACGTACAGGTGTACCTATTGAACCTAAACTTTCTATGCAGTGGTTCTTAAAGATGGAACACATGGCTGACCTTGCTCTTGCACCAGTGATGAATGACGATATTCATTTTTTCCCGGAAAAATACAAGAATACACATCGCCATTGGATGGAAAACATCAAAGATTGGTGTATCAGTCGCCAATTATGGTGGGGACATCAAATTCCTGCTTGGTATCTACCAGAAGGAGGATATGTGGTTGCCAATAATGAAAAGGAAGCCCTATGCCTAGCACAAGAGAAAACCGGTAATTCAAAATTAACGCTTAGTGATCTACGACAAGACGAAGATTGCCTAGACACTTGGTTCTCTTCTTGGTTGTGGCCCATCTCTTTATTTGATGGCTTTGAGAACCCTGATAATCCTGAAATAAATTATTACTATCCTACGAATGACTTAGTGACAGCTCCTGATATTTTATTCTTTTGGGTGGCTAGAATGATCATGGCAGGATATGAATACAAAGGTGTTATGCCATTCAAAAATGTTTATTTCACAGGTCTTGTCCGTGATCAACAAGGACGGAAGATGTCTAAATCTTTAGGAAACTCACCTGACCCATTGGATCTTATTGATAAATATGGAGCAGATGGAGTACGTGTTGGTATGCTATTGTGCTCACCTGCTGGTGGAGATTTACTTTTTGATGAAAATTTACCAGAACAAGGACGTAATTTCACGACTAAGATGTGGAATGCATTCAAGCTAGTCAAGTCATGGGAAGTTACTGATATTGAACAACCTGAACATTCTCGTTTAGCCATCGATTGGTTTAACAACCTATTGGATAAAGTAAATGAAACTCAGCATACACAATTTGATCAATATCGTCTATCTGAGGCATTAATGACCATCTACACCACTTTTAGAGATGAATTTTCTTCTTGGTTATTGGAGATGGTTAAGCCCGCATACGGTCAGCCTATTGACAAAAAAACCTATGAGCAAACAGTGGCTATATTTGAGCAACTACTGACATTGCTACACCCATTTATACCCTTTATCACGGAAGAAATTTGGCAAACACTAGGGAATCGCAAAGAGGGTGAAAGTATTATGTATACTCTATTACCTGCCGTTACGACCTATGATAAAGACTTGCTAAGCCATTTTGAAGCAGTTAAGAATGTGATTGTAGGCATACGTAATATTCGGAAGCAAAACAATATCGCTTTTAAAGAGACATTGGAGCTAAAAGTAAAACAAAACAGTCGCTACCCAGAAAAATTTGCTTGCATCATCAACAAAATGGGAAATATCACCTCTGTTGAAGTGGTCGACGAAACAGTAAAAGGGGCATGGAGCTTTATTGCTGACACAGTTGAATACTTTATCCCAAGTGCAGGACAGGTCGATCCTGAAGAGATGAAGGCTAAATTGGAAGAGGAGTTAAAGTACACCCGTGGATTTCTAACTAGTGTCATGAAAAAACTAAGCAATGAAAGATTTGTTAGCGGTGCCCCAGAGCAAGTCATTGCTAGCGAACGCAAAAAACAAGCAGATGCCGAAGCTAAAATTGCAGCACTTGAGACTCAGTTGAAAGAGTTATAATAAAATAGAAAAATTATTACTAGCTATAGCATCATAAATTATCGTACGATAATTTATGATGCTATTTTATAATGCTATTTTTGCAGAAAATAAAAACAAAGAGGATTAAGCCTGATTTAAAATTCTATATATTTTATAAGCAAGAACTTCGTGAAATATTCTATTTTATACTACTTTTGCAATCATAATTAGAACATTAAAACTCTATAAAACAGGAAGTTTTCTCAAAAAAAACTTTAAATATAAATGCTCTATTCACAGATAGAAATAATAGAAACATGAAACTAGTCGTATTAACTGGAGCAGGCATGAGTGCTGAAAGTGGAATAAATACATTCCGAGATAGCGATGGCTTGTGGGAAAATTATAGAATAGAAGATGTATGTACACCAGAAGCTTTGGCGCGAAATCCAGAGCTAGTGAACGACTTCTATAATCAGCGACGCAAACAGTTGTACGAGGTGTCTCCTAATTCGGGACACGAACTTTTGGCTGAATTAGAACCCTATTTCGACATACAGATTATCACTCAAAACATTGACGATCTACATGAGCGTGCGGGCAGTAAGCAAGTGCTACATCTACACGGCGAACTTAAAAAAGTGCGTAGTAGCAAAAATCCAGACTTAATTTACGACCTAGACGGTTGGGAATTAAAATCAGGTACAACCTGCGACGATGGCTCTACGCTTCGTCCTCACATTGTATTTTTTGGAGAAGCTGTTCCCAACATAGAACTAGCCACAGAGATGGTTCGTCAGGCTGATATTCTGGTCATCATCGGAACATCACTAGCCGTTTATCCTGCGGCAAGTCTGCTACATTATGCTCCAGATGGAATACCGGTCTTTGTAATAGATCCTAAGATTCCTGCTGAAGCTCGTCGCAAAGAATTTCACTGCATAGAAAAAGTTGCCTCAGAAGGCATGATAGAACTAAAAAAAATATTATTAACATCAATAAGCTAAGTATATGGCACGCCGTAAAAACCCTTTATTAGAGAATATAAAAATAGAAAAGATTGCAGCAGAAGGAAAATCCATTGCTTATGTTGATGACAAAGTTTTATTTGTTCCACAGACTATCCCCGGAGATATTGTTGATGTACAGGTGACTCGCAAACGTAAAAGTTTTATGGAAGGATTTGTCACAAAAATGCACCACGAATCCGAACTACGTATAAAAGCTGAATGTGCCGATTTTGGTGTGTGTGGAGGCTGTAAATGGCAGAATCTCCCCTACGCTAAGCAATTGGAGTTTAAGCAACAAGAAATCATTGATAATTTAGAGCGTCTGGGCAAGGTAGAACTACGCAACGTCCACCCCATCATTGGCTCTGAAAAACAACTATACTATAGAAACAAACTAGAATTCACATTCTCTTGCAAACGCTTTCTGACTCGCGAGGAGATCAATCAGCAAGCAGACGAAGTGATTCAGCGCACACCTGCTTTAGGCTTTCACGTACCCGGTATGTTCGACAAAATTGTAGACATCAACCATTGCTACCTACAAGGAGAACCATCGAATGACATTCGGAATTTTGTCAGAGCCCATGCGATAAAAAATGAACTGAGTTTCTATGATATTCGCAAGCACGAAGGACTTTTGCGCACCATGATTATTCGCACATCTTCAACCGGTGAAGTGATGGTAATTATTGCTTTTGGCCATGAAGATGTATCGGCACGTGAGGCACTATTGGAAGCGGTGAAAAACAATTTCCCACAGATCACATCGCTTATGTATGTAATCAACGAGAAACTAAATGACACCATTACAGATCAAGATATAATCTGCTACAATGGACGTGATCATATTTTTGAAGAGATGGAGGGACTGAAATTCAAGATTGGACCCAAATCCTTCTATCAAACCAATTCAGAACAAGCCTTCAACCTATATGATGCAAGCCGTAAATTTGCCAATCTAACGGGCGAAGAAACTGTTTACGACCTTTATACAGGCACAGGTACAATTGCCAACTTCATCGCTCGCAATGCAAAAAAGGTCATCGGAATAGAATACGTGCCTGAAGCCATTGAGGATGCAAAAGTAAATTCAACCATCAACAAAATAGACAACACCCTGTTTTATGCAGGCGACATGAAAGATGTCTTGAATGCTGATTTTATTGCCCAACACGGCCATCCGGATGTCATCATCACCGATCCACCACGTGCAGGAATGCACCCAGATGTGGTACAAACAATTCTGAATGCTGCACCTGATCGTATTGTATACGTAAGCTGCAACTCTGCTACTCAAGCTAGGGATTTACAACTCATGGACGGAGCGTATCGAGTGGAAGCCGTACAACCCGTTGACATGTTTCCACATACCCATCATGTAGAAAACATCGTATTGCTAGTACGAATCAATAATTAAAACACCAAGCGAATATTATGCTAACAAGTA
>CAMRAP010000026.1 GCA_947039985.1 uncultured Odoribacter sp. | reverse complement strand
AAAGGGTAGAGAGGGAGTTCTATATATAGGAAGTAAGAGGGGCTGAATAGTTACTGTAATTTTGTTTTATATATAATAATAAAAGATGGAAAAGTTTAAATTCTTATGGTGTCTACTCTTAAGTGGATTTATTTTGGGGGCATGTTCAGAGTGTCAAGTTGCTAGTTATAATCAAGGAATAAATGTGATTCCAACGCCAAAGGTATTAACAGTAGGAGAGGGGAAGTTTAAACTCTCTGCATCTACCCAAGTGAATATTGTTGGAGATGCTGCAATTATTGCAGATTATTTTATGGCTAAAATCAATCAATCTACAGGTTTTGTATTGGCAAAAGGGCAGGCTTCATCAAATGTAATAGAACTTCTTGTTGATTCAACTCTAGAATTGGGTGCAGAGGCTTATACTTTGGATGTTACAGCTGATAAAGTGGTAGCTAAAGCAAAAACACCTCAGGGCGTTTTTTATGCCATGCAAACAGTAATGCAACTCTTGCCTGCTGAAATAGAAAGTTCAGTAGTGATAGAAAACGTAGCATGGACAATACCAGTTGTCAAGATTGAAGATGAGCCTAGATTTAAATATCGTGGAATGCATTTAGATGTGTGTCGTCACTTTAATGATATCGAGTTCATTAAAAAACAGCTCGATGTTTTAGCGATGTTTAAAATTAATCGTTTCCATTGGCATCTAACAGAAGATCAGCTTTGGACAATAGAGATAAAGAAATATCCCAAATTAACGGCTATTGGTTCTAAGCGTTTAGAAGGAGAAGGACATTATCACGAAGGTTTCTATACACAGGAGCAAGTGAAAGAGGTGGTGAAATATGCTAGTGAGCGTTTTATTGATGTTATTCCAGAAATTGAGCTACCCGGACACGCTTTGGCAGCTTTGACGGGCTATCCAGAATACTCTTGTACAGGTGGTCCTTTTCAAATTCGTAATGTATGGGGTGTAGAGGCTGATGTATTTTGTGCAGGTAAAGAGTCGACATTTGAATTTTTAGAAAATATTATTTCAGAGGTTGCTCCTTTGTTTCCTTCAGAATATTTCCATATCGGTGGAGATGAGTCTCCTAAAACAGAGTGGGAAAAATGTCCATTGTGTCAAAAGCGTATGCGCCAAGAGGGCTTAAAGACAGAATATGAACTACAAAGCTATTTTGTTCAACGTATCGAGAAACACGTAAATAGTTTAGGTAAAAAACTAATTGGCTGGGATGAAATCCTAGAAGGTGGAATTGCTCCAAGTGCAACAATTATGTCTTGGCAGGGAGAAAAAGGAGGTATAGAGGCAGCCAATGCAGGTCATGATGTGATTATGACTCCTGGCAATTGGATGTATCTTGACCATTATCAAGGAGCTGCTGAGGTTGAGCCTGTTGCTATTGGTGGGTATACAACTTTAGAGGAGACTTACAAGTATAATCCAATTCCTAAAGCTATTGCTGCTGACAAGGTTCATCATGTCATCGGTGCTCAGTGTAATATATGGACTGAATATATGTACACATCAGACTTGGTAGAGTATTTTATATTTCCACGTGTTATTGCAGTGGCAGAATTAACTTGGTCACCACTTGATGCAAAGAATTACAAGGATTTTGAACGTAGAATAAATAATGCATTGGTACGTTTAGATGGACACCATATCAATTATCATATTCCACTACCAGAAGGACCACTTTCTGATTATGTAGCT
Organism: uncultured Odoribacter sp.; assembly: GCA_947039985.1. Classification (GTDB taxonomy): domain Bacteria; phylum Bacteroidota; class Bacteroidia; order Bacteroidales; family Marinifilaceae; genus Odoribacter. The sequence continues at coordinate 10,532 of CAMRAP010000026.1, read as the reverse complement.
TATATTGATTCAACGATCCTTAAGTTTAAGAATACTAGGAACTATCCGATGGTATACACTGTAGATGGTAGTGAGCCAACAGCAAAATCACCTCAATACGCAAATCCATTGTCGTTTGATGCTGATGTAGTGGTGAAGATTGCCACATTACTACCTTCGGAAAAAATGAGTAAAGTGCGTACTTTAACGGTCAAGAAAGAGGAGTTGTCTGCTGCATTTACAGGAGAAACAAAAGCTGGTGTGAAGATGAGTAAATTGGACGGTCACTTTTTAAATGCTGAAGCATATGCGAAGGCAAACTTTGTAAATCCAATTGTTGTCGAATATTTCAACTCTTTTAGCCACACTGCTTACAAGAAACCACATGTAGAGATGTATGAAGGATATTTCGAAGTATCTGAAGACGGTGTTTATACTATTGCATCCGATAATGAAGAGCTTTGGATTGATGGTGTTCGTGTTATTGATAACAACAATAAAACGAAGCGTCATTTACGAACAAAATCAACAAAAGCTTTAGCAAAAGGAAAACATCCATTTAAATTAGTCATGAATAATAGTGTATATGGTGGATGGCCAAACTGTTGGAGTGCAAATACCTTCCATTATAAAGCTCCATCTTCAGATAAATTCACAAAAGTGAATGCATCGCAATTGTCTCACTAAAGATGAGTTTACATTAAGCGATCAATAGAAACGCTTAGCATAAATATATTATCGCATTTTGAATTTACAGCAGTTTGCTTGTTCATTCGAAATGCGATAATTGTTATTAGCTAATCAGGCATCAATTTAGCTAAATCAACTTATTGTACTACCTTTGGTAAAATTTTAATACTATTTAGATATGAAAACCTCAGATTGGCCTTCTATGTTAGATCCCAAAGTCTTGCTTATTGGTGAAAATTCTACTCTTCAATGGAAAGATGAGATCATAAAATATGCGATGTTTTTAGATTACTATTTCAATCCCGCTCCTTATGATTTAGGAGAAAGGAGCAGATGGAGTGAAGCAAAAGCTATTTTTGATTACTTAAAGGAGATGACTGCTGGAAAATGTAAATCAGAACAGCTGTATGGTACTTTGCTGTGTAACGATATTTTGGAACGTCCTTTAAGAGGAAAGCATTTGTTGATTCCTGAGGATGGAGCCAAAAAAGGAGTAGATCACATCAAAAGTGTATTGCAAAAGAACAGCTCTATAAAGTATGTCTTTGTAATGGGTTTGCAAAGTAACTACTATTTGCAGAAGTTTGGATTTTATGACTGTGGTGAGTTTACAGCAGAGTTTTTAAAGGGAGCAGACGCTCGTAGAGTTGGGTTAAGTGCAATGTGTCCTTTTTATCAACCTGTCAACGCTAAACCTTTTCGCGATATATGCTTTAAAATGTATGATGTAAAGGAATTTGAGGGGATAAAGATCATTCCTATATTACCTGGAAAAAGCTATCCACTTAGAGATTCTGACTTGAATAATTTTGGAGATAGTTTTGAAAAGCTCAAGTTAAGTTTTGAACAAGAGATAGATACATTCTAAGATAGCTCATTGGTATTTATATACTAATTCCTACGGAAAAGATGAGGTCTACAAACATTTTTTTGGTTTGGGTTTCATATCCCGAACGGACTCCCATGTGAATGGGATAGGTCAGTTGAAAGAAATGTGAGTCGGTTGTTAACTCTACTCCGTATGATGAATAGTGATGCGTTTTAAATATAGAGCGACTGCTACCCAAATCATAAAATAATGCTCCCGCTATTTTTTTAAAATAGAGTAGGGAGCCTAATTGTTGATCTGGAAATAGAAGTGGAAGCTCGTATGAGGAACGCAAACTAGCTATTTCATAACCGTACAAACTGATTCCACGGGGATATAGTATTTTATTGCCAAAACTACGTGTTTGATCAGACATTTGCTGGAATCCCCCATAAATACTTAGGGAATGATTGGTTAAAATACCTGGAAAGTAGAGTTGACCATCTACCCACCATTGACTCCCCAATTTTAAACCCTTGTTAAGAGAATGGGTATATCCACTAGCTAGAGACTGTCCCCAACGAGGATTAATTTCCTGACTAGTCATACGTGTTTGATTATTATACCGAATGCCGTACTCCATTAATTGATAATATCTAGCTGATAAATCGATATTATAATTTCGTTGATCTGCTGCCTGAATCCACGCCGTACTATCCGTTGAATGATAGGTGTATGCACGGTCTATATTTATGTTGTGGAGTCCTTCGATGGTATAGCGAAAATAGGGACGAAAATAGCGATTGTATTGTTTGGATGAGAGATTAAATGGGAGTTGTACAATCAGGTCTGCTTCAGATCGTTGAGCTTTATTATATAAATAGAGATCGTCTATCGAATCGGTTTGTAAATTGGTGATTGAACCACTACTTTCATAATTATCTTTACCACTTTCTAAGTTGATACTGATGTTTGGCCACCATCCGCTATAGGTTGCATTTAATATCCAGCGTCCGTGCTCATAGCCTGATTTTAGCGCATATCCAGCAGTGAATGACAAGGTACTCAATTTGTTTTGGGAATATACAACAGCACCCAACTCAAAATCCATATTATTCAAATCAACAGCTACGGGAGCCCAACTGTGTATATTGAATAAGTGGCTGAATTTATTGTATTTACGGGTGGAAAATATAGAGTCGTTAGTGAGTGACAACTGCAAATTTTCTTGTTGTTTCATACTATCAGCTAAGCGGTAGGTTTTGTATTCTACTGGATTTGTTTTTATTTTAGAAAAGTCTATTTGCCCTGGTTTATACCCATCAGATGTGTAAAAGGAGAAAATCAATTGCTTCTTGTCCTGGCTTAGATGTGGAAAACGCACCCCATAGCGTCCGCTTAAAATCTGAGATTTTTCCCCATTGTTCAATTGATACAAAGCATTGTTTCCATTGTATGAAGCTCGATATATAATAGTGCTATCTAAGGCAACGGGACTATCTATTTCATAGGCGACGGCTTCTGTTATTTTCTGACGCTGGCGACTCCTTACATCTATACGCTCCAAATGTAGTCCTTGTGAAGTTTGTACCACAGTAATAATTTTACCATCCGCATAGGAAGGGTGAATAAAGAGTTCATCAAATTCTCCTGCTAGTCGCCATTCCTCCTTTTGTAGTGTTGAGTCTGTTATGATAATAAAGGCTTGATTGCGATTATTGACTTCTATAAATCCCCATTTGTTTCCAATTTTGAAGGGTGAAAAACAGTTGTTTTCATTTCGATAGTGTTTATATTTCTTCGTATTCAGGTCGTAACTACTCAATCGCATACGTCCACCTTGCTGCCAACGAATATGTGGATCGTATTCACTCCAAACGATTTTATGATTATTACTAGCAAATTTATAATCATAGACTATTCCTGTTCGAGTCAGCCGTTTTTCTGTCTGTTGATTGTGTAATACAAAAGCTCCTGTTTGTTGCAATCCTTTTTTGTAGCTAATAACATCTCCATTCGCTAAAGTTGTGGGATAGTAGTAATTGGTATACTGTTTATTATCTGTTTGAATGGTATCAAAGTTGTGTTTGATTTTCTCTGTCTCTCGTTTCCAAATTTGCTGTAACTCTGCAAAATTATCTCTGTATAAAGTACGTTTAGCATCTGTAAAAGTATGGGCTTCCTTGACACTATCCGCATTTATAAATAGGGATTGAAAAGTGGAGTCTTGCCACAAAGCATCCCGTTTTTCCTTCATACTTAACGATAGACTCTTAGCAAATGGGGTGATACCAAAAGGTCGGAGACCCGTACGTGTCAGTGCCTTACTCCAAATATCAGCTCCATAATTGATGCGTGCATTGGCAGTCATAAAATAACCCATCGTATAACGGTTTGGCACAAAATCTTTTTCGGAACCTAAGACCGCTTTAGAGTAGTGGTATATTCCCTTTTCAATCACTTGTGCTTTCATTTCGTTGAGAAACTCCGGCGAACGTCCTCGTCCAAGATTTTCAATAGACGTTTCAAAGGCAACAGCATCTCCCTCCATAAACCACATGGGAAGATAAAGACCCACAACAGCGATTGGAAAGATATCTCCCAGAAGATAAGACAGCCCTTTTGTTGTGCCTTGTTTTACTTTATCAAACTGTACAATATGTCGGAATTCGTGCACACATAAATGCTCCAAATAACTATCTGTTGCTTCTTGTGAAGGCATTGTATATAGTTCGGTTTTACGTGGGGCTAGAGCAACATTCCCATTTGAAATACCTCCATCTGCATGTATAATAATTGACATGCGTTTCGGTTTTTGTTGGAGGGTATTTGTATGTTGATAAAGCTGAGTACAGATATTAGCCATTTTCTGAGCATTTTTTTCAAAGAAATCAGGATAGATTAGTTGGAAATCAGCTGTTTTTATTTGCTTCCACTGAATGGATGCACGAGATTGTCCAAAATTGACAAATTGTCCGTTAGCACTGAGTGTTAAAAGCAAAGAAATGAATACTATAAGCGTTCGTAAATATCTATATGGCATATCTTAATCTGTAATAAAAATGCGAAATTAAGCGAATTAACTGAGATAATGCACTAAAGAAGGGTATTTTCTGATTTATCATTTATTTTCTAGGCTCATACACTCTAATATAGTCGATTAACATCTCTACAGGCAATTGCTTTGGATCAGCCTTACCCACCCATACTCCTTCTAATTGTTGTGATAGTACGATATAGAAATCGTTATCGAAAGGCCATTGCCCCTCTATGCTAGGATCTGCCTTAGGATATACAAATGTCTGCTTTCCATTGAGGAAAAAGCAGACTTTATTTGGATATATTTCCACTCCATATGTATTATATACTAATGGATTCAGTGCAGCCATACCTCCTTTGGGAGGATTATTGCCACCCCCTCTATTATAAGTGTAATCTGAATGTACGGTTTGGTAGATCATAGAATCATGGTTCAAATGTTCCATGATATCTATTTCTCCATTAAAGGGCCATCCCCTTTTTTCGCCTAATAGCCACAGAGCAGGCCAAGCACCTTGAGCACTCTGTAGCTTTGCGCGTATCTCTATCTTTCCATGCTTAAATGAAAATTTATCTTTTGACACTAATCCACCTGTTAAGTATGGAACAGAGTCACTTTCTAAATTGTCATTAACAATACCTCTCAGATATAGAACTCCTCCACGCTGATAAGTACATCGTGGATCTTTACTTTGATAACGACTCCAATCTGCACGAGAACGAGGCGCTGCCGACCACCATCTGCTGTCAATCGTCTTGCCTCTAAACTCTTCACTCCACACCTTGTGCCACTTTTTTTTATCAATAGCCTTACTAGTCAGTGAAAGTAGTACTAAACTGAATATTAAAATAAATTTGTATTGCATGATATATTGATTTAATCTCTTATACTTCTGTGGTTTATCTTTTGTTAAGTGGAATAAATTGATTGTTTTCCGTGATTACATTTTTGTAAGCAGGGCGAATGATTCTACGTTTATCAAAGGTTAATTCCTCTATTCTATGCGCACACCAACCAGCAATTCTACTGATAGCAAATAGAGGCGTGTAGACCTCTTCCGGTAAGCCAATCATATCATAAACAAAACCTGAATAGAAGTCAACATTTGCACAAACACGCTTGCCTACTTTATCGCCCTTAAATTCCATGAAACACTCCACTGCACGTTCTTCCAAAAGTTCCAGGAATTTAAATTCTTCCACCCGGTTCTTCTCCTCTGCCAGTTTACGACTCATTTTCTTTAGCACTAAAGCACGAGGATCTGATACGGTATAAATAGCATGACCAATACCATAAATCAAGCCCGTTTTATTATAAACCTCTTTATTCAGCATGCGGTATAAATATTTATCTATCTCCTCAACATTGGTCCAATCTGAAATATTATGCTTTAGATGCTCAAACATTCCCATAACTGCTAAGTTTGCACCACCATGCAAAGGACCTTTTAAAGAACCAATCGCAGCAGCTATTGATGAATAGGTATCTGTACCTGATGAACTGGTTACACGAACCGTAAATGTTGAGTTGTTACCTCCACCATGCTCTGCATGTAATATCAATGCAACATCTAGAATTTTAACCTCTAAATCAGTGTAATTATGTCCCTTTAATAAATACAAAAAGTTTTCTGCTATCGACCAATCCTTTTGTGGGTGTCTTATGTGTAAACTTAAACCTTGCTGTGAATGCCTTACAATATTGTATGCATACGCAACTACGGTTGGAAGTTTAGATATTAAATCTATGGATTGACGTATCAAATTATCGCGTGACGTATCATCTGGTTCATTATCAAATGTGTACATTCCCAATACGGTACGTGACAATATATTCATTATATTTTGTCCCTGCATATCAATGATACTCATCGTACTCTTGTGAGCAAGAGTCATTGAATCAATAAGCAAAGATTTAAAGGTTTCTAACTCCTCTGCATCAGGAAGATAACCAGACAAAAGTAAAAATACGGTCTCTTCGAACCCTTGCCTACCTTCTGCCACAACTCCTTCCACTAAATCCTCAACATCAATCCCTCTATATACCAATTTCCCTGGAATAGCTTGAACGATACCTCCATCTTCACTTTTTTTATAACCAACCACATCACCAATATGCGTCAATCCGACTAATACACCTGAATGGTCTTCATTTCTCAAACCACGCTTCACATTATAGGTCTTAAATAGGTCACTTTCAATGCGTGATGTGGTTTTTATCGTCTCCGATAATTTATAAATTAGATGCTCTCTTTTCATATGATTTATTTTTATAATTTATTGATTAACTGGGATGTAAATTGCGATAAAGACAATGCCTCTGCATGATCCATACCAGTAGCCAAATCTGAGGTGGCTTTTCCTTCTGAAAAACAGGTCTGAATAGCAACATCTATCGCTTGTGCGGCTTCTGTCCATCCTATATATTCAAGCATCATCACTGCCGACAAAAACATGGAGCAAGGATTGGCTATATTCATACCTGCAATATCGGGGGCTGTTCCATGTGTCGCTTCAAAGATGGCATGACAAGAGGTGTAGTTGATATTTGCACCTGGAGCAATACCTATTCCTCCAACTTGTGCTGCCAATAGATCCGAAACATAATCTCCATTCAAATTAAGTGTTGCAATCACTGAATAATCAGCTGGATATAGAATGGCATTCTGCAAAAAAGCATCTGCAATCACATCTTTAATAATCAGTTTTCCTGCTGCTTTGGCATCTGCTAAAGCTTGCTTTGCATCATCAACTCCCTGCTCATTTTTTATCTGATCGTAGCTGTTCATCGTGAAACATTGATCTTTATACTCACGTTCACATAATTCATAGCCCCATTTCTTAAATCCACCCTCTGTAAACTTCATAATATTCCCTTTATGAACAAGGGTTAAAGATGGTTTCCTATTTTTTAGTGCAAACTCCATGGCTGAACGAATCAATCGCTCGCTACCCTCCTTTGATACTGGTTTTACTCCAAACGATGAAGTGTTTGGAAAACGTACCTTAGTTACTCCCATCTCATCCTGTAAAAAGCGATAAAATTTATCCGCCTCAGGCGTTCCCGCTTCCCACTCAATACCTGCATATATATCCTCTGTATTCTCTCTAAAAACAGTCATATTTACTTTTTCAGGATACTTCACTGGCGAAGATATTCCTGCATAATATTTCACTGGTCGCACGCAAGCATACAAATCTAAATCTTGTCGCAAAGCCACATTCAAAGATCTACGTCCCCCCGAAATAGGGGTGAAAAGTGGCCCCTTTATACCCACAACGTACTCCTTAAATGCTGTAAGTGTTTCATCGGGTAGAGGAGTATGAAAGAATTTCTCTGCTTTGCTTGAAGCATAGACTTCTTTCCATAAGATTTCTCGCTCACCTCCATAGCATTTTGCTACGGCAATATTAACCACCTGACACATCGCAAATGTTATTTCCTGTCCTATGCCATCCCCTTCAATAAATGGTATAACCACTTTGTTAGGAACGACCATCTTTCCATCTTTAACCTCAATTTTATTTTCCATTCTTTGTCCAATTTAGTGCACTTCCAGCTTTAAACCATTCGATTTGTTGTGCATTGTATGTATGATTTAGTAATATCGTATCTATGGTATGATCTGAATGTTTGATTTGCATTGTTAAAGCTTGATTTTCTTTAAAATCTGTCAAGCCTATAATCGACAATGTATTTGTTTCTTTGATCAAGGCATAATCTTCAGCACACTTAAAAGTAAGTGCTAACATACCCTGTTTTTTTAAGTTTGTTTCATGTATTCTTGCGAACGATTTAACAACAACAGCCTTTACATTCAAAAAACGAGGCTCCATTGCAGCGTGTTCACGAGAAGATCCTTCTCCATAATTTTCTTCTGCAAGCACTATAGAGCTGATATTTTCAGCTTTATATGCTTTTGCCACTTCAGCCACATTAGCATATTCTCCTGTTAAGGTGTTATACGCTTCTCCTGCCTGATTGGTAAATGCATTAATTGCTCCTAACAGCAGATTGTCTGAAATATTTTGTAGATGCCCTCTAAAACGCAACCATTTTCCTGCCATAGAGATATGATCGGTGGTACACTTTCCGGCACATTTTATCAAGAGCGGTAAATCAATCAAATCTTTGCCATCCCAGCTATTAAAAGGCTGTAACACTTGTAGACGTTGCGATTCCTTGTCTATATCAATGGCTCTATCCACTCCTAGGGGAGCAACAAATCCATTGTTATCAAATACAAATCCATTTTGAGGAAGAACATCACCCAAAGGTTCTGCTAATTTTACGCCATCAATGGTATCTGTTAAGGGATTAAAAGTTAAATCTCCCGACAAAGTAAAAGCCATCACAAGCTCTGGCGATGCAACAAAGGCAAATGTATTGGGATTTCCATCTGCACGCTTGGCAAAATTTCGATTAAAGGAGGTTACGATCGAATTACGCTCCGTTGAACCCACTGGTTCCCGCTTCCACTGACCAATACATGCACCACAAGCATTTGCCATAATTACGGCTCCTTTATCCCGCAAAATTTGTAAAATACCATCCCGCTCAGCAGTCTGTTTCACCAACTCACTACCTGGATTAATCAGCAAATCAGCTTTCGGTTTCACTCCCTTACTCATTGCATCCTTAGCCACCGATGCAGCACGTGCTAAATCATTATAAGATGAATTGGTACACGAGCCAATCAAGCCGACAGACATTTTTTGTGGATAGCCTTTCTCTTTTATAAAAGCAGCAAATTCAGAAATAGGATGCGCTAAATCTGGCGAAAAAGGACCATTAATATAGGGTTCTAGTTCCGATAAGTTGATATCAATGATACGGTCGTAGTATTTTTCAGGGGCTAAAGCAATCTCTTTGTCAGAATTTAAGTCTGCCATATACTCTGTTGCTACCTCTGCTAAATCCTTGCGGCCAGTAGCACAAAGGTAATCTGCCGACAGCTTATCGTAAGCAAAGATAGAGGTGGTTGCTCCCACTTCTGCACCCATATTACAAATAGTTGACCTTCCAGTTGCACAGATTGTCTGTACACCCTCTCCAAAATATTCTATAATCGAATTGGTACCCCCTTTTACAGTCAATATACCAGCTAGTTTTAAAATAACATCCTTAGCAGAGCACCAAGCATTTAACTTACCGCTCAATCGAACACCTATAATCTTTGGAATTTTAAGCTCCCAAGGCAATCCAACCATCACATCCACAGCATCTGCTCCACCTACACCTATGGCTATCATACCCATTCCTCCAGCATTGGGCGTATGCGAATCAGTACCCAGCATCATTGTTCCAGGCATGGCATAATTTTCAAACACTATTTGATGGATAATCCCTGCACCTGCTTTCCAATAATCTATACCATATTTCGAAGCAACGTCTCCAAGGAATGAATACACCTCTTTGTTTACATCAATGGCATGCGCTAAGTCAGCTAGTTCTCCTTTGTGCGCCTCAATCAAATGGTCGCAATGAATACTAGCAGCCACCATACTTTTTGATTTTCCTGCATTCATAAATTGCAACATCGCCATCTGAGCAGTGGCATCTTGCATAGCTATTCTATCTATTTTGAAATCAACATATTCTTCACCTCGTCGAAATTCTCGAACATCTTCTGGGTGATAAGTATGCGCATAAAGCACCTTTTCTGTTATTGTTAATGGGCGATTTAAGGCTTTTTTTGCTTTGTCAATTCTTTCCGTGTATTCTCTGTAAAATTCGGCAATATCACTTTTAACCATCATGCTTATTATTTTCTATTTTTACTTCTATTCTATAAGTAACGAGTATAGAGATAGATGTTGTTACATCAAATACCCTATTTTATATGATTCCACACAAATAAGGAATAAAGATCGACAAATATACACATATTTATTCACAATCTACGCATAATAAGTGCATATTGTGCGTTGTGGTGTATATTTATGCAATTTAACTCTACTTACTGATAAGTGGAATATATCATGGATACGAGTGTAACAGGTGAGCTAATAGACA
>CAMRAP010000025.1 GCA_947039985.1 uncultured Odoribacter sp. | reverse complement strand
GGCGTGGAAGCTAGTGGTAAGGATTTGAAATTTGCTTGGGAACGTTGGGATGGTTCTGCTTGGCTGCAATTGCCTGATGGAACGGGGAAGCCTGTGATTGAAGGTTCAAAAACTGATTCACTGACATTGAGAACAGTGCCTAAGAGTTGGAATGGAAGTCGATTCCGCTGTGTTGTTGAAAACAAATGTGGAAGTGTGGATACTGTATTCTTACTGAAAGTGAAGGAATGTTTTGAAATATTGGATGTAGAGTGGGAGATGTGTGAAGGTATTCGTCCAGAGACTAATCCTGCAGTACAAGTAGATGGTTGGTATTGTCCTGGAAGTAAAATCTCTATTTGCGCAAAGATGATCTTTGAAGATACTGAGATTGAGATTGAAAATCCAATTTATAAATGGACTGTTGATGGTTTGAGTACGGATGATGGACGTTGGGGAGAAATGGAATTTATATCAGATTCAAGTGTGTTGAGTTGGATTCCACCAATGGATTGGCAGGATAATATTACGATAGCTGTTTCTGCTTATGCCGATGGTGCTTGTGATACCATTTATAAGAGTTATCTAAGATTGAAAGCCAGCGAGTTTATTGAAATAGAGTGGGATCTGGAAACTTCAATCGATCCTGAACATATGTTTTGTTCTGGTGACACAGTAGATCTTTGGGTGAATGAAATAAATAATACGGGAAATTTACAACATACTTATAAATGGTATGATGATGTGTTTTCTCTTCCCGAAGAGTCATCTCCGAATAATGAGCTGATTAGTTTAGAGAATAAAAAATTAGCCATGGTCATGGGGCAAAAGGATACTTGGGTGAAAGTTGTTATGACACCTTCGGCTGAAATTTGTACTAGAGAACTAAATTACGTAGAGAGGGTTCATTTGGAGGAAAAAGAGTTTGTTGAGCCTAAATTCTCTATTTGGACAGAAGATACCTTGGCTTGTTTGAATGATGAAATTTATTTGGAAGCAAGATGGGAAGATGCAGGTGAGAATCCTAAATTTCAGTGGACTAGAAGTGTTGGATTACTGCCTGGGTGGAATCTAGGAACGAAATGGAATGCAAATGTTCAGCTAGATAATGAGGATATGTGGATTAAATGTGAGTTTATCCCTTCTGATGAAGTTTGCTATAATACCGATTCAATCTTTGTTGATGCGGTGCAGATAAAAGCAATAAAGGATGCTAGCGTACTTATATTTGTAGATCTGGAAGGAAAAACGCATGAAGATGAAATTGTGATAGAGTCGGACATTTCAGGAATGCCAATAGTGGATCCTATTTATACTTGGTATATTAATAATAGAATCAATCCTGAAGAAGATGAAGAAGTATTGATTTCTGACGAATTCCGCCATCGTGATTAGATTCAATTAGGGGTGAATGGAAAGAAGGTGTGTCAAAATAGAGTGATGTCTAATGTTCTGTATATTGATTTTGGGCAAACAGGAAGAGATACTTTGTTGACGATTTATCAAGGAGAGAGGGTGAAAGATTTAAGCATGGTAAAAGCTGAAGATGATTTGGGCAAGGTGATGTTTGTCATTGAAAAACGTGCAGAATATGGTATGTCATTCCGAATTCAGCTTTTGTTGGAATGGATGAAGTGACCTATAAGCTTGTTAATAAATTGAACAAGCAGACTGTTGCAACGGGAACGATTTACATTACTGTTACAGATAATGATCGTTTTGTGGTTCCTAATCTAATCACTCCAAATGAGGATGGTTTGAATGATACTTGGAAGTTGGAGTTCTTAGCAGATTACCCAGATCATCAAATTATGGTGTTTGACCGAAGTGGAAAGATTGTGTTTGAAGCAACAAATTATCAAAATGATTGGGATGGCACAGGATCTCCTACAAGCGGTTACGTTGGGCAGATAAATTTGGTGAATGGCGTGTATTCTTATGTGATAGATCTTGGTGGTAAAAACAAAACGGTATTGAAGTCGTGGATAGAAATTCGATCTAATTTGAATCGAAGAAATTATAGATAGTGAGAGAATATATAGAGGAGTAATGCTCTGAAGTTCGGATGTCTGAAAGCTTTTCAGACGTCTGAGCTTTTCGAGAATAATAAAAGTGATATGATGAAGTTTTTAATAAGCTTGATATTAGTTGGAGCAGTTAGTTATGGATATGCTCAGAATAATGTACTGAAATTTACGGATTATACAACGGCTCAGCCGTTGATTAATCCTGCGGCAATGGGACTGGAAAGTGGGGCAAATGGGGTGATGTTATATCGAAGCCGTTTTGAGAAATCAACATACTGGCCATCCACTGGAGCATTTAATATCAACACCTCTATTCCAGATAAGAATTTTGGAGGAGGTCTTTCTTTGATCTTTGATAAGTTTGGACCCTATCAAAAATTGTTTGCTTATCTTTCAGGTACTTATCGATTGAAAGTGAATGAGGGGAAATGTTTGCATTTTGGATTGCAGGCAGGGGTTAACTATGTGTCTAATTCGAATGAATATATTCTAGCAGACGATGAAACGATATTTGCCGAGAGCTATAGCCAGCCTAATTTTGGATTTGGATTGCATTTTAAAGCAGATAATTATTTTGTTGGTGCCTCTATTCCAGAGTTTCGCTATAATACAGTGGACGAAAATGGAGATCGGGTGAGTGAAACGATGTCAGAGATGATGAGGATTTATCTCTATGGAGGTTTTAAATTTAAATTGGGAACAACAACAGAGTTAATGCCTTATACATACATTACTTATTGTGAATATGAGGATATGTTGATGGATTTAGGGGCTAAACTAACTTTAAAGGAGTCTTTTGAGGTCGGTGTACAATACCGAACAAAAGAATCATTTGCTGTCACTGCGCGGGTGAAGTTGTTAAAAGAGATCTGGTTGGGCTATTCATTTGAAACGAATAATTCACAGGTTGATAGTAAATTTAATACTACCCAAGAGCTCAGTTTGACATTTAGATTTGGTAAAAGCCAAAAGAGTTCGTCCTCTTTACCAGAAGAGGAGTATGATGAGAGCATAAATTCGATTCGCTATTTTTAATCATTTAATCACAAAAGGGTATGAGGTTATTGCTAGTGCTGTTTTTTTCGTTGCTTATTGCAATTGATGTTTGCGGACAATTTCGTGGAGATAAGTTGTTTGAGCGGGGAGATTATCTGGAAGCATTGCAACTGTATCGAAAGCAGTTGGAAGAGATGGGGAGTGAGAAGTCGGAAAAAGCAGACTTGTTAAAGATACGTGTGGCCTATTGTTTCTTCCATATGAATGATATGCTTCGGGCAGAGGAGATGTATAAAAGAGTGAATCCTGATTTGTTGGGAGCAGAAGAGATGACTTATTACGCCATCGCTTTGGTACATACGGGTAATTATAAAAAAGCCAGTGAGCAATTAGAATTGGCAGAGTCTTTGGGAGCTGATCCAATGGTATTAGAACGGATAAGGAATACGTGTGATTTTGCTGCAGAGGTATTAAAAATGAAACCGATGTATGCTGCCAATAAAACAAAAATCGATTTGAAAGGGCTCTCTTCTGGAGCAACTTATTATCAAGGGAAAAGTGTTATCGTTGCTGCGCCAGATATGGGGGAGAATGTGATAAAAGATAGTCGAGGATATAGGACAACACGTCTATATAAAACGGTGTTTACAGGGGATGGAACCAGTGGGCGATTACTGCCTTTTGCCAATGAATTGAATGATAAATACCACATAGGAGCGGTCACTTTTACCAGTGATTACAAAAGAATATACTATACCCGTACGATAGTGAAGGCAGATGGAACAAGTGTTTTTAAATTAATGACTGCTGAAGAAGAGGGAGGCGTGTGGGGACATATAGAAGAGTTGAATATTAATTCGGATGATTACTCTTGTGTTCAGCCTAGTTTATATAAAGATTCATTGCTGTATTTTGTATCGGATATGCCGGGGGGAATAGGCGGTAAAGATATTTATGTTGCGGAAGTTAGAGGTGCAGAATGTGGAGATATTCGTAATTTAGGGGAGCAAATCAATACCTCTAATGATGAGTCGTTTCCTTTTGTAGCAGAGGATGGAAAACTTTTTTTTGCTTCTAATGGTCATATTGGCTTAGGTGGTTTGGATGTGTTCGTTTCTGAAGTAGCTGCAAATGGAGATTGGAACTATCCTCAAAATATGGGACGACCTATAAATTCTTCGATGGATGATTTTTCATTGGTGTTTCGAAATACAGATTGCACAGATGGATATGTCTCTTCTAATCGGGGAGGAGGATATAATGACTTCCTATTTGCAATTCGCTTATTGAAATCAAAAAACAGCCCTAATTCAACATTGGCAACACGAGGGAATGGGGCTATGCGGAAAATGCAGGTGGCTGGATATCCAGCTGTCCAAGCAGTGGAAGAAAAGGTGCAAGCTCCGATACAGAATATCAAGCAGTATGAAATGCCTAAAGATGACTTGTTTGAAACAGATTATCAATATGCGATTCAAGTAGGTGCTTTTCGAACCCCTGTACCTAGGGTATATTTTGAGCATTTGAGAAATGTGAAGGTGTATTTGGGGTATGATAATATTTATCGCTATGCTGTCGGAGAATATCCTGATGAGAAATTGGCGAAAACTGATTTGAAGCAGGTGAGAAAAGCGATAGAGAATGCATTTGTGATGGATGTTGATCGCTATCTTGCTGAAAAGAAAATACAAAATGATAGGAGAGGTGATGCTATTAGTGATGATGAGTTGTTGTTGCGTCGCTTGAAAATTTTGGAAAAAGAGGGGGCTGTATTAAATCGAAAGCAAAAGCTACCCGCTAGAGCTCGTACTTTAAACAAGCCTCAAGATAATGAAATAAGATCATCAGAGCAAGCTTATACTGTTGTCTTGATGTCTGCCGATAAAGTGTATAATCCCAATCAGTTCAACGGCATTAATAATATAGATGTTTTAGCCATCAGTAAAGGGAGCTATATGTATTGTGCAGGTCTGTTTTCTACGCTAGATGAAGCTTCTGTTGAGTTAGGTAGAGTGCAGAGTATGGGATTTAACGATTCTTATGTATTGCGTCGTAAAGGGGGGGTACTTTATTCAGAGTCACTGAAATCTAAAGCTTCGCCTGTTCGTCGAAATATAGCAGACCTAAAGGATGTTCTTAATTTTTAATTTTGCTGTATCTTTCAACTTTACAGGATAAAAAAATTAATAGAATAGAATTCTTAGTTTTAGATAGCTTATATTTGTCGCATAATTAATTTGTGCTTGAAGTCATTGTATTCAATCTCAAATATATAATATTCAATAATGACATTTGCTATTTTTGGAAAAAATATTGACGAGGAGTTTTTATCTCATTTGAAAAGTTTGGTAGGAAACTTGCAAAAAAGAGAGATCGACTTGTTTTGTGAAGAAGGTTTTGCGAACTTACTGCAGGAAAAATATAATTATTCTCCCGCTTTTCAGCACATTTTTGGGAAGGAAGGGTTGAAAAGAGAAGAGGTCGAAATCTTGCTGAGTATAGGAGGAGATGGTACTTTTTTAGATTCTGTAGAGTATGTGAAAAATAGTGGGGTTCCCATCTTAGGTATAAATAGTGGACGTTTAGGATTCTTGGCTCATGTGAGTCCAGATGAGATGGTTAAAATGGTAGAGTATATCACAACTCAAGACTACACTACTGAAACTCGTGATCTTTTACAACTGCAAGTGGATGATCATATGCTTCATTTTGATTATGCTTTAAATGAAATAGGCCTATTAAAAGCCGCAACCTCTTCTTTATTAAATATACATGCCTATATTGGCGGTGTTTATCTAACAACTTATTGGGCAGATGGCTTGATCGTTGCTACTCCTACTGGATCAACAGCATACTCTTTGAGTGGAGGAGGACCGATTGTAAGCCCTGATTGTAAAAATTTGATACTGACTCCCATTTGCCCTCATAATTTGAGTATACGCCCCTTAATCGTCCCCAATGATGCGAAGATCACACTACAAGTGGAGAGTCGATCTGGTGATTTTGTTTTGAGTATGGATTCACGGATGCAAAAATTGAGTGATCGAAAGCGATTGACTATTTGTACACACCAAAGCAAAATTAATGTCGTGACTTTTCCCGAGCACAATTATTATGAGGTATTGAGAAATAAATTGATGTGGGGAGAAGATGTGAGAAATATGAAAAAATAGAGTAGAATTTTGAAAAAAATAGAACAAAATACAAAAGAAGAGCAAATGCGAAAACAGGGAAAATTCCCAATTCATTATTGTTTGTTTACATTTGTTTCTCGTTTTTACATGTTCATGTGCTTACTTTTACCTCTTTTGTTGTTATCTTTGAGCAGTTTTAGTCAGCCAGGAGGAGAAATCGGGGTTTTAGGTGGAGGAAGTTATTATTTTGGAGAGTATAATGCCAAGCATTTTAAGAATAATCAGCAATACATCGGAGTACTATACCGATATAATTTGAATGATCGTTTTGCTTTCCGTCTTAATGCGGGATTTTCAAAGATTAAAAGTAGTGAGAAATACCTATTGCCAGGGGTGGAAAACTCTTTACAAGGAGAGCTTCATTTAAAAGTTAAAGATTTTTCTGGGGTGATAGAGTTTAATTTTCGGAGTTTTATGGTTCGGAAGATTGAAAAGTCCTCTTGGTGGACACCTTATATGTTTGCAGGTATCGGTATTCTTGCTGTTGGAGATGAAGCTTCTGTTGCCATACCCATAGGTTTGGGAGTGAAGTTTAATTTATATCGAAGCTTCTCGTGTGGAGTCGAGTGGAGTACAAGGAAGTTGTTTTCAGATATGATAGACCAATTAGAAGACCCATGGGAAACGGGTGAAACTAATTTTATGTATAACAAAGATTGGTTTTTTGTGGCAGGGGTAACATTAACGTACCGTTTTCCAGTGGAGTCGGTTTGTTTTTATTAAGAGAGAAACGTATTATTGAATTTGATTGTTGATGAATACTATAAAAGAAGATATAATCGCTGCGGGCTTGCCTGAACACATTGCTATCATTATGGATGGAAATGGAAGGTGGGCAAACGAAAAAGGTTTGGAGCGTATTTATGGACATAAAGAGGGGGTGGATAGAGTGAAGGATGCAGTGAAAGCTGCCGGAGAGATCGGATTGAAATATTTGACATTATATACATTTTCTATTGAGAATTGGAGCCGTCCAAAGGCAGAGGTTGATGCATTGATGGGCTTGATGGCAGATGCTATCGTTCAAGAAACGCCTGAATTAATGGCGCAGAATGTTCGGATACAAGTAATTGGAAATACGGCAGATTTGCCTGAAAGTGTATGGAGTAAGATGCAAACCCTCATTGAGGAAACAGTCGATAATAGTGGTGTTACCTTGATATTAGCATTAAGCTATGGAGCTAGGTGGGAAATTTTAGAGGCAGCAAAAAAAATTGCAATTGACTATAAAGCGGGAAAAATTGGAAAGATAGAAGAGTTGACGGAGGCTTGTTTTAGCGAGAAGTTAACAACAGTAGCTGTTCCAGATCCCGATTTATTAATTCGAACAAGTGGTGAAGCGAGATTAAGTAATTTTTTGTTATGGCAGTGTGCCTATACTGAATTTTATTTTATCGATAAGTTTTGGCCTGATTTTAAAAAAGATGACTTATATTTGGCAATCCATAAATTTCAAACTCGTGAAAGAAGATTTGGGATGACTGGTGAGCAGATAGAAGAAAATAAAATATAAAAGAGATATGATGAGAAGTGTGATTTATGGTATTCTAGTTATGCTATTTAGCATCGGTCAAAGTGTAGCGCAAGTAGCAGATACTATTGTTGAGCCAGAAGTGTTTTATTCCGATCCTAAAACTTACAAAATAGGCGGAATAGATGTGACAGGTATAGGAGAACAGTATGACCCAGCCACTTTGATTCAATTGTCTGGTTTGAAAATAGGGAATGAAATTCAAGTTCCTGGTGATGCCATAACAAAAGCCATTAAGCGATTGTATGCTCAAGGATTGTTTTCTGATGTATCTATAGCGGTTGATAAAATTGAGGGAGATCAAGTGTTTTTGATCCTTTTTCTGGCAGAGCGGAATAAGCTGTCGATGGTCAATTACATTGGAATAAAAAAATCGGAAGAAACGAAGATCAAAGAGAGATTAACGAGTTTGATGCCTGGAGTACAGGTGACAGACAATATGATCAGCAATCTAAAACGTATCGTCGATAAATATTATAAGGAAAAAGGATTTTATAATATAGATATAAAGATCTTGCAAAGAGATGATACAGAGAAGCCAAACTATGTAATTTTAGATATCATTGTAGAGCGGAAAAATAAAATCAAGATCGATGAGATTGTTGTAACAGGAAATAGTGAAGTTAAGGCGTCAAAATTGAAATCTTCTTTGAAGAAAACCAAAGAAAAGAGTTTGATGAATCTATTTAAATCAGCTAAATATATTGAATCTGACTATGAGGATGATAAATATAATTTATTAGATAAATACAATGAATTAGGTTATCGAGATGCTATGCTCGTAGCTGATAGTGTTGTACAGATATCTCCCAAACGCGTGAAAATATATATGGATGTCGAAGAGGGGAAGAAGTATTATTATAATGAAATCCAATGGGTTGGAAATACGATTGCAGAGTCGGAAAAACTAACACATATATTGAATATTGCTAAGGGTGACGTTTACAATAAAAAATATTTTGAAGAGAAGTTGAGTGGTGAAGGTGGAGTTAGCGATCTTTTTTACCTCAATGAAGGATATTTATTTTATCGATCAATGCCAGTTGAAACGGTCGTAGGGAATGATTCAATCAATGTTGAAATACGTATTTTTGAAGGTCCACAGGCGACCATTGATCGAGTGATTATAGAAGGTAATGATCGCACACATGAACATGTTGTTAGACGTGAATTATACACCTACCCTGGTGAGTTATTCCGCAAGGACGAAATTATGCGTAGTTACCGAGAGATAGCAAATTTAGGGCATTT
The DNA here is from genome assembly GCA_947039985.1 of uncultured Odoribacter sp. Lineage (GTDB taxonomy): Bacteria > Bacteroidota > Bacteroidia > Bacteroidales > Marinifilaceae > Odoribacter. Next base: position 3,444 of record CAMRAP010000025.1, on the reverse strand, counting down.
TGATCCAGAACAAATTGTACCAGAGCCTATTAATCCAAATCAAGAGGCTGGAACGGTAGATATTAGATATCGTTTGGTTGAAAAAGCAAATGATAAAGTTGAAATATCTGGAGGATGGGGTGCCGGTATGATTATCGGTTCTGTAGGTCTGACATTCACCAATTTTTCGGTGCGTAACATTTTAAACTTAGAATCTTATCGGCCATTACCTCAAGGGGATGGACAGACAGTCAGTTTAAAAGCACAGACCAATGGTAAATATTACAGCTCTTTCAGTGTCTCTTTTCGTGAGCCTTGGCTAGGAGGTAAAAAAGCAAATTCTTTGAGTATTTCAGCCTATTTCTCTAGACAAACAGGATATTCAAGTAATTATAATAATTCTTATTATGCTGGTAGTTCGAGTGATATGTACGATACGGATCAGCATATGATAACATTTGGTGCAAGTGTTGGATTAGGGCGTCGTGTTACGTGGCCAGATGATTATTTTACTTTGTTTACAGAAATGTCTTATCAACGCTACCAATTGAAGAACTGGGACTACTATATCATAAACAATGGAAATTCAAATAATTTATCGTTTGCTTTAAATTTACAAAGACGATCGATAGACAATCCTTTGTATACTCGTAGTGGAACAGATTTTACATTTGGCTTGGTGTTTACTCCGCCATATTCATGGTTTACCAATGAAGATTACTCAAATCCAAATTTGGAGGATAAGGATAAATACCGTTGGATAGAGTATCACAAATGGAAGTTCGCAGGAAAAATATTTATGCCTTTGGATAAAGAGCAGAAATTAGTGTTGTATGCTGGAGCACAGTATGGATACTTAGGACATTTTGATAAAGATAAGCGTTCGCCTTTTGAAGGTTATGAGATGGGTGGAGATGGTATGTCAGGATATAGCTTGTATGGACGTGAGTATGTTGGATTGCGAGGATATGAAAATGGATCTTTGACGAATGCAGGGTCTAACTTTTTAACTCCACCAACTTCTGATGCTAGTTTATACTCGAAGTTAACCATGGAGTTGCGTTATCCTATATCCTTGGCTCAGTCTGCAACTATTTATGCTTTAGCATTTATGGAAGCTGGAAATTCATGGTATGAACTGAAAGATTTTGAACCATTCAATCTATATCGCTCTGCAGGAGTTGGTCTTCGGGTGTTCTTACCTATGTTTGGAATGCTAGGTATTGACTGGGGATATGGATTTGATGAAGTGCCTGGTCGTTCGGGTGCATCTGGTTCGCAAATACACTTTGTATTGGGTCAAGAGTTTTAATGTAGATAAAAAATGTTTCATGTTCAGATTTAAATTGAAAAGTGTTTTTACGTTGTTGCTTATGTGTTGTTCATTGACTTGGGCTAGCGCACAGAGCGGAACACGCTATGCTTTTGTTAATTTGGACTATATTTTCACTCATATTCCAGAATATAAAGCAGCACAGGATGAATTAGATGTCTATTCTAGTAAATTACAAATGGATATTGATGCTGTGTACGGAGAGATAAAGGAGATGCAAAGTAAGTATGATTCGGATAAGATTTTTCTGACGCCGCTAATGCTTGAACAGAGAGAGAAAGAGATTGCTGCAAAAGAGAACAAAGCCAGTTTGTTGCAACAACAGTATTTTGGAACCAATGGGGCTCTTTTTGCCAAGCGAGTGGAATTAGTGAAGCCATTGCAAGATGATGTGCGAACTGTAATTGACGATATACGTAAGGAGGGGAACTTTGGACTGATTATTGATGTTTCAGCAGATAATTCAGTCATATCTTTTGATCCTAAGTTGGATAAAAGTAATATCGTATTGAGGAAGTTAGGATATACTGTAAAGAAACAAGAAGAGAATTAAATTCGTAGAAATCATTGATATAATAAGTAACATAATCAACAAAATTAAAAAGTTATGAAGAATACCATTAAATTGATTGCGGTTATCGCATTTGCATTTATGACAATGAGCGCAGCAGCTCAAGTTAAATTGGGACACATTGAAACCCAAAAATTGATTCAATCGATGCCAGAATTTATTGCATCACAGAAGACAATGGAGGCTGAACAAGCATCTGTAGAAAAAGAATTAACTAGTCTAGGTGAGCAGTTTCAACTTAAAATGGGCGAGTACACAAAAAACATGAAAACTTACAGTGATATTGTTCGTGCTTCTAAAGAGCAAGAGTTACAAGATTTGCAAAAAAGAGTTCAAAGTTTTCAAGAAATTGCTCAGAATAATCTAGAGAAAAAGAACCAAGAATTGATGCAACCCATTATCACTAAAGCTACAGAAGCGATTAAGGCTGTAGGAAAAGAGAATGGTTTTACCTATATCTTAGATATGAGTGCAGGAGGAATCCTTTATGCAGCAGAAGGTTCGCAAGATATATTGCCTTTGGTAAAGAAGAAATTAGGTATGCAATAATTTTGTTGCTTATCCTATAAAGCCGCCTTTTGGGGCGGCTTTTTTATTTTTTTATAATACCTTTGATAGTGATGAATAAAGGCTAAATGATATGTTTAAAGGTGGAAATATAGGTGTTTTTGATTCGGGTTATGGTGGATTGACTATTTTGAAAGAGATAATCAGGCTTTTACCGCAGTATAATTATGTTTATTTAGGAGATAATGCAAGGGCTCCATATGGAACTCGTTCTTTTGAGGTGGTGTATCAGTATGCTGCTGAATCGGTGCGCAAACTATTTGAAATGAACTGTAATTTGGTGATTTTTGCCTGTAATACAGCCTCTGCAAAAGCTCTTCGAAGCATTCAACAAGTGGACCTATTGCAATTAGATGCAGAAAAAAGGGTCTTGGGTGTGATTCGTCCTAGTGTGGAAGCTTTGTCGAGATTTTCAAGGAATGGGCATATTGGTGTACTAGCTACTAGAGGAACAATTGCTTCGTGCTCTTATCCATTGGAGGTAGAAAAACTATATGGAGCTGATCGATTTAAAATGACACAATTGGCCTGTCCGATGTGGGTTCCTTTAGTGGAGAATAATGAATTTAGTGGTGCTGGTGCCGAGTATTTTGTGCGTAAGTCTTTGGAGGAATTATTTGCTAGCGATGCAGAGATTGACACCATCGTATTGGGGTGCACTCACTATCCACTTTTGTTGCCATTGATAGAGCGTTTTGTTCCTGCGCATGTAAAGATTCTTAGCCAAGGGCAGATTGTATCTGAAAGTTTGGCAAATTATTTGCTGCGACATCCTGAAATGGAAAAAAATCTTGCCAGAGAGGGTAAACATGATTATTATACGACAGATAATGCAGCACTTTTTGAACACTTAGGCAGTGTATTTATGGGGCATGAGATTAAATGCAATAGGCTGCAAATATGCTAAGGATCTGTTAATTTTCAAGCATTTTTTTATATCTTTGACCAGAGTAAGAGGCACTTGCGCACTAAATATTTCAAGATATGACAGAAA